>NZ_JAQOWX010000197.1:0-5422 GCF_028462495.1 Paucibacter sp. XJ19-41 | reverse complement strand
AAGCGCCCATGCCGAGCCCCCCGGCCGCGCCGCTCATCGCCGCGGCGCCGCCTGCCGCCTTCCTCTGGCACTATGAGCTGCGCCAGGGCGAGGCCGGCGGGATCGCCCGCCTGAGCTGGCAGCCCGATGGCCTGCACTACCAGGCCCGGCTGGAGCGCGAGCTGGCAGACCGCACCCTGCCCGGCTGGCGCAGCGAGGGCGGCTTCGACGCGCAAGGCCTGGCCCCCGAGCGCTTCGCCCAGCAGCGCCGCGGCCGCGACAGCCAGGCCACCAACTTCCGCCGCGCGCAGGGGCTGATCAGCTTCTCGGCCAGCCCCGCGCTGCTGCCGCTGCCGGCCGGTGTGCAGGACCGGCTGACCTGGATGATCCAGCTGGCCGCGCTGACCGCCGCCAACCCCGCGCTGCGCCGGCCCGGCACCGAGCTGAGCCTGCCGGTGGCCGGCCTGCGCGGCGATCTCGCGAACTGGCGCTTTGTCGTGCAGCGCAGCGAGGACCTGGAGCTGCCGGTCGGCCCGGTCGAGAACGCGCTGTATCTGCAGCGCGAGGCACTGGGACCTTACGACGCCGCGCTCGATGTCTGGCTCGACCCCGCCCGCCAGCACCTGCCGGTGCAGCTGCGCCAGGCCGGCGCGGACGGCCGGACCTGGCTGCTGAGGCTGTGTTCCGAGGCGCAGGCCTGCTGAAGCGGCGCCGCTGGGGCCATGCGATCATCGCCCCATGCTGCCTCGCATCCATGAAGACATCACGTTTCGCAAGCTCGAGATCCTGATCAGCTTTCTTGAAAGCGGCAGCCTTGCGCGGGCCGCCGAGCGGCTGGGCATCAGCGCGGTCAGCGTCCATCGCGCGCTGCATTCGCTGGAGTCCGGCACCCGCTGCGCGCTGTTCCGGCTTGAAGGCCGCAATCTGCAGCCGACCGAAGCCGCCCACGCGCTGGCCGAGGTGGCGCGCGACATTCTCCAGCGCATGGACGAGGGCGTGCGCGCCACCCGGGCACTGGCCGGCTATGGCTCGGAGCGCATCCGCATCGGCTCGCTGTACTCGCTGACCAGCGGCACCGTGCCGGCCTTGATCATGGCGCTGAAGCTGCGCAAGCCCGATGTGCAGGCGGAGCTGATCCTGGGCTCCAACAACGACCTGCTGCAAAAGCTGCGAGAGGGCAGCATCGACGCCGCCGTGATCGGCCAGCCCGAGGGCTGCGCGGACCTCGAAAGCCAGGCCCTGTTCGACGACAACATCTACTTTGCGGCCCCGGAGGGCTCGGCTTACGCCGGCCGCGCCAGCATCGCGCTGGAGGACTGCGCGGACGAGCGCTTCGTCAGCCTGCAGGAAGGCTTCGTGACCTACAGCCGCTTCATGGACGCCTTCCGGCTGGCCGGTTTCGAGCCGCAGGTGGTGATGAAGACCAATGACATCTTCTCGCTGATGAACCTGGTCGGGGGCGGTATCGGCTGCACGCTGCTGCCCGGTCGCGTGCGCAGCGTGCTGCCGCCCAATGTCCGGCTGAGCCCGCTGGACCCGCGCTATGCGATGCGCCAGTCCATCGCGCTGTGCTTTCTGCGCAGCCGCGAGCGCGATCCGACCCTGCTGGCCCTGCTGGCCGCCAGCCGCACGCTGCGCATCCCGGCAAGCTGAACCCGCCGGCCGACCATTCCGCTGGCCGTAAGCGTTCGCCACCCGGGTTGATTGACCGCCGGCGGCGCAGCCCGTACCGTCCGTGACCATGGACCGCATCAACCGAGACACCAAAGCCCGCAACCGCAGCGCCCGCCTCGCGCGCGCCGGCGAGGCGCTGGGGACCGAGCTGACCGGCAAGCGGGTGGCGAGCGCGGCCATCGGCAGGCTGCTGGAAGCGGTGCTCGAAGCGGGCGATCGCGTCTGCCTGGAGGGCAATAACCAGAAGCAGGCCGACTTCCTGGCCAAGGCCCTGGTCCAACTGGACCCGCAGCGGGTGCACGATCTGCACATGGTGCAGTCGGTGCTGGCCCTGCCCGAGCATCTGGACATCTTCGAGAACGGCATCGCCAGCACGCTGGACTTCAGTTTCTCCGGCCCGCAGGGCGCGCGGCTGGCCAAGCTGGTCAGCGCCGGGCGCATCAATATCGGCGCGATCCACACCTATCTGGAGCTGTTCGCCCGCTACTTCATCGACCTGACCCCCAAGGTCTCGCTGATCGCCGCGCAGGCCGCCGACGCCCAGGGCACTCTCTACACCGGCCCCAACACCGAGGACACGCCGGCCATCGTCGAGGCCACCGCCTTCTCAGGCGGCCTCGTGATCGCCCAGGTCAACGAGATCATGCCCGCCGGCCAGCCGCTGCCGCGCGTCGATGTGCCGGCCGACTGGGTGGATTTCGTCGTGCTGGCCCCGACGCCCAATTTCATCGAGCCGCTGTTCACCCGCGACCCGGCCCAGATCAGCGAGATCCAGGTGCTGATGGCCATGATGGCGATCAAGGGCATCTACGCCGAGTACGGCGTGCAACGGCTCAACCACGGCATCGGCTTCGACACCGCGGCCATCGAGCTGCTGCTGCCGACCTATGGCGAATCGCTGGGGCTCAAGGGCAAAATCTGCCAGCACTGGGCGCTCAACCCGCATCCGGCGCTGATCCCGGCCATCGAGGCCGGCTGGGTCGAGTCCATCCATTCCTTCGGCTCCGAGCTGGGCATGGAGAACTACATCCGCGCCCGCTCCGATGTCTTCTTCACCGGCGCCGACGGCAGCCTGCGCAGCAACCGCGCCTTCTGCCAGGCCGCCGGCCACTACGCCTGCGACCTCTTCATCGGCTCCACGCTGCAGATCGACCTGCAGGGCAATAGCTCGACCGCGACGCTGGGCCGGATCGCCGGCTTCGGCGGCGCGCCCAATNCCGGCCACTACGCCTGCGACCTCTTCATCGGCTCCACGCTGCAGATCGACCTGCAGGGCAATAGCTCGACCGCGACGCTGGGCCGGATCGCCGGCTTCGGCGGCGCGCCCAATATGGGCGCCGATGCCCGCGGCCGGCGCCATGCCAGCCCGGCCTGGCTGAAGGCCGGGCGCGAGGCGCGCGGCCACCTCAGCGGCGCCGCGGCCACGCCACGTGGCCAGAAGCTGGTGGTGCAGATGGTCGAGACCTTCCGCGAGCATATGCAGCCCGCCTTCGTCGACCGGCTCGACGCCTGGGAACTGCAGCAGCAGGCCGGCATGGCGCTGCCGCCCATCATGATTTACGGCGAGGATGTCAGTCATGTCCTGACCGAAGAGGGCATCGCCAACCTGCTGCTGTGCCGCAATGACGAGGAGCGCGAGCAGGCGATACGCGGCGTGGCCGGCTACACCGCGGTCGGTCTGGGGCGCGACCAGCGCGCCGTCGAGAACCTGCGCGACCGCGGCGTGATCCGCCGCCCGCAAGACCTCGGCATCGACCCGCGCCAGGCCACCCGCAATCTGCTGGCCGCCCGCAGCATGCGCGAGATCGTCACGGCCTCGGGCGGGCTCTACAACCCGCCCAAGCGCTTCCGCAACTGGTGAGCGGGCAGCACGGCCAAGCCATTCAGGAGAGACAGCGATGAGCCCCATCCCACCCGGTCTGGAGACCCTGGACTTCCGCTTCACCGGCAGCCGCAGCGTGCCGGCCTTCGCCTCGGTGCTGGTCGGCGTGGTCGGCTCGGGCAATCTCGAGGTGATGCTGGAACCGGTCGCAGGGCCGGACTGCGTGATCCAGGTGCAGACCTCGGCACGCGGCTTCGGCACGATCTGGGCGGCGGTGCTGGACGACTTCCAGCGCCGCCATCAGCTCGCCGGCCTGCGGGTCTCGATCAACGATATGGGCGCGACGCCCGCCGTGGTCGGCCTGCGGCTCGACCAGGCCGTGCAGGAGCTGCTGCCATGAGCCCGACGCTGTCCTATGCCGAGTGCTCGGCGCGCGAGCGCCTGGCCCAGCTGCTCGACCCCGGCAGCTTCCATGAATGGCTGCCGCCGACCGAGCGGCTCAGCAGCCCGCATCTGGCGCAGCTGGGGGTGCCCTCGGCCTTCGACGATGGCGTGGCCATCGGCCGGGCGCTGCTGGCCGGGCGGCCGGTCTTCGTCGCGGCCCAGGAAGGCGCCTTCATGGGCGGCGGCGTCGGCGAGGTGCATGGCGCCAAGCTGGTCGGCCTGCTGCAGCGCGCACTGCGGGACCGGCCGGACGCGGTGCTGATGCTGGCCGAGTCCGGCGGCGTGCGCCTGCATGAGGCCAATGCCGGCCTGATCGCGGTGTCGGAGCTGATGCGCGCGGTGCTCGATGTGCGGGCGGCCGGCATCCCCGTCATCATGCTGATCGGCGGCGCCAACGGCTGCTTCGGCGGCATGGGCATCGTGGCCCGCTGCGCCGACCGCGTGGTGATGAGCGACCGGGGACGGCTCGCGATGTCGGGGCCCGAGGTCATCGAGGCTTCGCACGGGGTCGAGGAATTCGATGCCCGCGACCGCGCCCTGGTCTGGCGCACCACCGGCGGCAAGCACCGCTGGCTGAGCGGCGACTGCGACGCGCTGGTCGACGACGATGTCGCCGAATTCCGCGCCGCCGCCATTGCCATGATGGCCGCGCTCGACACGCCCAGCCCGGTGAGCCTGGCCAGCCTGGAGGCCGAACATGCACTGCTGGCCGCGCGCCTGACCCTGCTCGAAGACAGGGACGCTGACGCTGACGAAGCCACCACGCTATGGACCCGTCTGGGCGTCGCTGCGGCGGCCCAGGTGCCCGATCTCGACGTGGCCGCCGTGCGCGGCCTGCGCACCCTCTGAGGAATCGCGATGGATTGGCAACTCTTGGCCGGCCAGCTGTTCGGCACCGAGCACGGCATCGAACGCGATGGCGACTTCCTGCACGGCACGGTGACTTTCGACGGCGAACCGATCACCATCGTCGGCACCACGGCTCATGCCCCGATCGGCGTGCGCCTGGCCCTGGCCCAGGCGCGCGTGATCCTCGACACGCTCACCCGCCACCCCGGCCGCAGCATCCTGCTGCTGATCGACACGCAGGGCCAGCAGCTGCGCCGGCGCGACGAGCTGCTGGGCATCAACCGGGCGATGGCCCATCTGGGCACGGCCATCGACTTCGCGCGCCGCCGTGGCCACCGGGTGCTGGGCCTGGTCTACGACCAGGCGCTGTCCGGCGGCTTCATCACCTCGGGCCTGATCGCCGATGCCTGCGATGCGCTGCCCGAGGCCGAGATCCGCGTGATGCGCATCCCGGCGATGGCGCGGGTCACCAAGCTGCCGGAGGCGCTGCTGGAGCGGCTGTCGGTCGCCAACCCGGTGTTCGCGCCGGGCGTCGCGAACTATGTCGCGATGGGCGGCGTGCGCCGGCTCTGGACCGGCGATCTCGCCGAGGCGCTGCGCCAGTCGCTGCGGGACGCGCCGACCGAGGACCAGCGGGCCGCAGACGGCGCCGCG
>NZ_JAQOWX010000196.1:0-5506 GCF_028462495.1 Paucibacter sp. XJ19-41 | reverse complement strand
GACCTCGGCCGGCGCCCTGCTGGTGCAGCGCGCCCGCGGTCTGCTGCGCGAGGCCGAGGAAACGCTGGCCGAGCTGGGCCGCCATGCCAAGGGCCTGGCCGGTCGGGTGCGGCTGGCCGCCCAGACCGGGGTGGCCGCCCATGTGCTGCCACCGCTGCTGCTGCCGCTGGCGGAGCAGCGGCCCGAGATCGAGCTGGTACTGAGCGTGCTGGGCACCCACGACACGCTGGCGGGCCTGCTGGTCGGCACGCTGGACATCGGCATCGTGACCCTGCCGATAGCGCCGCAGCCGGGGCTGCAGTGCCGGCCCTGGCGGCGCGATCCTATGCTGGCCTGCCTGCCGCCGCTCTGGCAGGCGCCGGCCCGCATCACGCCGGCCTGGCTGGCCGACCGGCCGATGATCGTCAACGACGCCAGCACCCAGATGCAGCGGCTGACGCTGGCCTGGTTCGGCGCGGCCGGCCAAGTGCCGCGGCCCGGCATCGAGCTCAACTACACCGAGGCGATGAAGAGCCTGGTGGCGGCCGGCTACGGCGCGGCCATCCTGCCTATCGAGGCCGAAGCCCAGGACCGGCATGCGATGCAGCTGCGGCCCTTATCGCCGCCGCTATGGCGCGAGCTGGGCCTGGTGCACCGGCCGCGCGAGCTGCTGGCGCCCTCGGTCTGGCCGGTGCTGGACGCGCTACTGGGCGCCGTCAAGCCTCAGGCGGCCTCCAGAACAAAACCGACGCCGCGCACCGTGCGCACATAGCCGTCGCCGATCTTCTTGCGCAGATTGAAGATATGCACGTCCAGCGCATGGCTGTCGGAGTGGGGCAGGGCCTGCGCCTCCAGCTCGCGGCGCGTCACGACATGACCGCTGCGCTTGATCAGGGTCAGCAGGATGCTGAACTCGGTGCGCGAGAGATTGATCGACTGGTTGCCGCGCGTCAGTGCCATGCGGCCCTCATCGAGCGACAGATCGCGAGCCTGCCAGGCCAGTGGCTCATCGGATGAGCCTTGCAGGCCCGAGCGCCGCGCCAGCGCGCGCAGCCGCGCCAGCAGCTCGGCGCTGGCAAAGGGCTTGACCAGATAGTCGTCCGCGCCGCTGTCCAGGCCTTCGAGCCGGTCCTCGATGCCGTCGCGCGCGGTGATCACGATGACCGGTAACTGCGGGTCTTGCTGGCGCAGCTTCAGCAGCAGCGCCAGCCCGCAGCCATCGGGTAAACCCAGGTCCAGCACCAGGGCATTGAAGCGGCGCTCCAGCAGCTGCTGCTGGGCGTCGACCAGGCGCCGTACCCAGACCAATTCATGACCGCCCTCGCTCAGTAGCGCATGCAGTGAGCGTCCCAGCTCCAGGTCGTCCTCTACCAGGCAGATCTTCATCGCCGCGTCCTTCTGTGGCGTCGCATCGGTGCACTCTTAATCATCTCTTGAGCCACCGCGAACGCTATCCATCGGATGATTCATACAACCAATAGCGTACCAGTGCCCCCTTGCACCGGACAGCGGGAAAAACCAGAGGAGTTCGGCGAGATGCGAGTGTTCAAGGGCCTTCTGGCCGTTTCGGCCAGTCTGGCTATTTCGGTCCCTTCGGCTGCTGCAGCGCTTGCGGCGGCGGCGGCGCCGGCTGCGCAGATGCTGCCCAGCAAGGCGCAGTTCGATACCCTGTTTCCGCAGCGCATTGCCTTCTACAGCTATGAGGGTTTTGTGGCCGCCGTGCGCCAGACCCCGGGCTTCGCCGCCTGGGGCAGCGCCGAGCAGCGCAGCCAGGAGATGGCCGCCTTCCTGGGGCAGATCGCCCATGAGTCGGACGAGCTGCGCGCCCAGCGCGAGTACCGCAAGGAGAACTGGGGCCACTACTGCCGCCAGGGGCCTGGCGAGTCCTGCGCACCGGGCCAGCAGTACTACGGCCGCGGTCCGATCCAGCTGAGCTGGAACTACCAGTACAAGCGCGCCGGCGACTTCCTCGGTCTGGACCTGTGGTCCGACCCCGACCTGGTCGCCCGCGACGCCACCGTCGCCTGGCGCACCGCGCTCTGGTACTGGATGACCCAGCCCGGCGAGTCGGCGCGCTCGCCGCACCAGGCGCTGCGCGAGCAGCTCGGTTTCGGCGCCACCACGCGCGCCATCAACGGCACGCTGGAGTGCGACAAGCCGACCGACCCCGACGCGCTGCGCAAGAACCAGCGCCGTATCGATTTCTACAAACACGCCAGTCAGCTGTTTGGCGTTCCCCTCTTGCACCCGTTGGGGTGCTGATTACCGGAGTACAAGACCATGCGAGAGAAGAAGACGATGCACAGACAGTCCGCCATCGCAGCCGCCGTGCTGCTGAGCCTGAGCCTGCCCGCCCAGGCACAGGAAACCCCCAAGCAGGACGGCGCCAAGAAGCTGGAGACCGTTGTCGTCACCGGCATCCGCGCCAGCCTGAAGAAGGCGCTGGACACCAAGCGCGATGCCGAGTCCATCATCGATGTCGTCACCGCCGAGGATGTGGGCAAGTTCCCGGCCACCAATGTGGCCGAGGCCATCACGGTGATTCCCGGCGTCACCATCGACAAGGCCTTCGGCCAGGGCGAGAAGATCTCCATCCTGGGCACCGACCCGGCGCTCAACCGCACCCTGCTCAACGGCCAGGCGATCGCCTCGGGCGACTGGTTCATGGCCGAGCAGCAGGGCCGCAGCTTCAACTACACGCTGCTGGCGCCGCAGCTGGTCAACAAGGTCGAGGTGCACAAATCGCCGGAGGCCTGGCTGGACGAAGGCTCGGTGGGTGGCACGGTCAATATCAGCACCCGCAAGCCGCTGGAGATGAAGGGCCTGACCCTGGCCGGCTCGGCGAGCTATCTCTACAACGACCGCGTCGGCAGCGGCAAGCCCACGCTGTCGGGCCTGTTCGGCTGGAAGAACGAGGCCAATACCTTCGGCATGCTGGTGTCGGCGCAGCGCTCGGAGGAGCGCATCCGTCGTGACGGCGTCGAGTCCTACGGCACCGTGCGCGGCAGCGCCTACATCAACGGCGTGGGTGGCTCGCCCAACTCGGTCACCACCACCAGCACCGACTGGTCGCAGAACCCGCCGGCGACCATGCCGCCGAGCTGTGTCGGCGACTGCCGCACCACGCTGCTGGCCAACCCGAACGTGATCGCGCCGAACTCGATCAGCGCGCACTACTTCGACCAGACCCGTGATCGCGACACGTTGTCGCTGTCGCTGCAGGCCAAGCCGCACAAGAAGCTGGACGTCGAGTTCAATCTGCTGGACGTCAAGGCCAAGTACGACAACATCACCCACTCGATGTTTGCCTTCAACGGCAACCCCTGGAATTCGCTGAACGCGCTGACCGGCCTGAGTGTCGATGGCGGCGTCATCAACAAGGCCTCGTTCCGCAACGGGCTGACGGTCTATGACCTGATCAACCGCCGCGCCACGGTGAACACCGATTCGCATGATTTGAAGCTCACATGGAAGGAGGACCGCTGGTTCGCCTCCACTCATATTGGCAGCTCCAAGGCCACCGGCGGTACCGACCGCCAGGTGGTTGGTGAATTCCTCGGCAAGGCCAACTACAGCTCTGACCTGAGCGGCTCGGTGCCCAAGCTGAACTTCTCCGGCTACCAGACCGCGCCGATCAGCGACATCGCTGTGCACATGCCGCCGGCCAAACCGGGCAGCCCCTTCAACGACGCCGAGGGCTTCCGTCTCGATGGCGGTGGCCCGGCCGGCGGCTGGCACACCAACCCGCCGAACGCCACCAACTGGGGTGCGGGCTGGGGCGGCAATATCGTCGCCAAGCCGACCAAGGACGAGGAGAAGTACTTCCAACTCGATTTCGGCGTCAAGTTCGTCGACTCGCCCGTCCACCAGGTCCGCTTCGGCATCAAGCGCCGCGAGCACCAGACGGGGCAGACCATGTCCGGCGTGTCGCTGGCCTCGATCAAGGGCTATGGCGATCTGAGCGCCACCCAGTTCAACCCGAAATCGGTGCCCAGCGGCTATCTGGCCGGCTTCGGCGATGTGGGCGACCTCAACAAGCGCTTCATGATCGATGGCTGGGCCCTGGCCGACTACATCAACAGCGGCAAGTGGCTGGCGCCCTGGCAGACCATGCCCACGCCGAGCACTTTCAGCGACCCCTCCTATGCCGCCAACACCTGGCTGGTCAAGGAGGACGTCAATGCCGGCTATGTGCAGGCCGACTTCAGCCAGGACCGGCTGCGCGGCAATGTCGGCGTGCGCCTGGTGAAGACCGAGTCCAACAGCATGGGCTGGGCGTGTACTGTCAACACCAGCCCCTGCCCGGCGGACAAGTACGCCCCGACCAGTGTCAAGAAGAGCTACACCAACACGCTGCCGAACCTGAACGTGGTCTATGACCTGAACGACAGCGTGGTGCTGCGCGGCTCGGCGGCCAAGGTCATGGCGCGGCCGAACTACGGCGATATGTCCAGCTATCTGTGGATCGCCGATGCGACCCTGACCGGCGGCGGTGGCAACCCCGACCTCAAGCCCTACCGCTCCACCAATCTGGACTTCTCGGCCGAGTGGTACTTCGCCAGCAACGCCATCCTGGCCGGCACCGTGTTCCACAAAAAGGTGGACGACTACGTCCTGACCACCACCCGCAAGGAAACCCATTACAACCAGAACCAGCAGAAGGACACCGAATACGACATCTCGCGTCGCAGCAATGCCGGCAGCGCCACGATCAAGGGCTTCTCGCTGGCCTATCAGGCGACCTTCGGCAACGGTCTGGGTCTGCTGACCAACTACACCCATGCCGAGGCCAAGGCGGCGACGGGCGCCCGGCTGCCCTTCAACTCCAAGCATCAGGTGACCTTCAGCCCGTTCTATGAGACCGACCGCTGGAGTGCTCGCGCCACCTACTCCTGGCGCTCCAAGTACTACACCGAGGCCGACCGCGGCAACTTCCTGGTCACCGATGACTACGGCTCGCTGGAAGCCAATATCAACTTCAAGATCACCGACAAGCTGACCTTGGGGCTGGACGCGATGAACCTGCTGGACAGCGAGTACCGCTCCTACGCCGAAGTGGCCGGGGTGGCGGCCACCGAGAAGCTCACGCGCGGCATCTACAAGACCGGCCGCCGCTATATGGCCACGCTGCGCTTCACCTACTGAGGCAGCGCCGGCAACACGCAGGTGTTGCCGTTCTCTGCCGCTGACGGGCCTGGGATCTCCAGGCCCGTTTTTGGTTCATCACCGATCCCCTGGGGGAGCCCGCGCGTCGCCTGCTGATGACGGGCCGACCTAGCTTCCATCTGCTGTGCTGTGTGGTTGGGAAGGCGTGGGTGATGTCCCAGGAGGTGGTGTAAGTCTTTGAGGTCGGCTGCTCGTAGAGGGTGGCCATCGTGAGTCCGGATAAGGTTGAGGTGCGACCCACCAACCTTGATCCGAGGAAACACGATGACCGCCTCAACTATCGCATTGGCCGAACTCGCCGAGAAGGGAGCCGACATTGATGTGCTGCGCCAGATGGTGCAGTTCATGGCCCAGCGCCTCA
>NZ_JAQOWX010000195.1:0-5588 GCF_028462495.1 Paucibacter sp. XJ19-41 | reverse complement strand
CGTCGTCACGCTGGCGCAGCCACAGCCCGAACAGCCGGCCCAGCCGGCTGCCCTCCAGATGGGCCGGCAGCGGCTGGCCCGGCGGGCGCACCCCCAGCTCGGGGCGCTGCAGCAGCGCGGCGCTCAGCGCCGGATGTTTGGCCTGCCACAGGTCCAGCTCGGGGCGGTGTTGCAGGGCATGGGGGCAGGGCATGGTGTTCTCCTGATGGGATGGTGGTTTCACACGGTGGCGCCGATGGGGTGCTGCGGGGCCAGCGCGGTCTCGGCCCGGAAGTTGGCGCCGCGCGGTGTGCCGGTGCCGCAGTAGTGGCGGAAGACATAGAGCAGAGGCTGCCAGCGCGAGGTGTCGATGTGCTGGCTGCCGGCGTGGGTGATGTCTTCATGCGCATGCACGCGCAAGACCTGCAACTCGGCAATGGCGAAGCCGCGCGCCGCAGCGCCGGCATCGTCGAGCAATCCCTGCAAGCGGGCCTCGATCTGCAGCGGGCAGTCGCGCACCCGGGCCGCCCGGACCAGCTCGCCCGGCAGGCGTTGCAGGCCGGCGAGTGCGAACTTGTCGGCCACGTGCTCGTAACCCATGGCCCGCTTGTGCGGCGGCACCTCGCTGCGACCGGTGGCGCGAGCCAGACATTCGACCTGGGGCCATTGCGCAGCAGACGGGAGGTTGACGACGCAATCGCCGTCACGCCGCAGGTNCGCTGCGACCGGTGGCGCGAGCCAGACATTCGACCTGGGGCCATTGCGCAGCAGACGGGAGGTTGACGACGCAATCGCCGTCACGCCGCAGGTTCTCAAGACCCTGGCCGCCGAGGCCCAGCCCGATGACCAGTCGGTCACCGAGCGCCCAGACGGAGGAATTTGGCGAGAGATTGCTGCTGCCGTCCGGGTTGACGGTGGAGAGCAGCGCGACCGGCGTGCCGAAGTACAGCACCGAGGGCGTGATCACGCGTTGTACCGGCGGATGAAGATGAAGGGCTTGAGTCATGGCGACAGTCTCGCCATCGACGCCTTGCAATGCTTCGTCTACCATCGAAGCATGAATGTCATCACGCCGCCGGCCGGCCCGGCCGATCAGCGACTGGCGCAGGTGGCCGCCCTGATGGCCGACCCTGCGCGGGCGCGCATCTTGTGCTGCTTGCTCGACGGCCATGCGCGCACGGCCACCGAGCTGGCGGCGGTGGGCGAGATCGGCGCGTCGACCGCCAGTGCGCACCTGTCCAAGTTGCTTGCCCAGGGCCTGCTGGAATGTCTGGCCCAGGGCAAGCATCGCTACTACCGGCTGGCCTGCAACGAGGTGGGCCAGGCGCTCGAGGCCTTGCTGGTGCTGGCCGGCGGCAAGGCCGCGGCTTTCAAGCCCAGCACGCCGGATGGCCTGCGCGAGGCGCGGCGCTGCTATGACCATCTGGCCGGCGAGTGGGGCGTGCGCCTGCATGACCATGCGCTGCGCCGCGACTGGATCAGCGCCGTGCCCAGCGAGGCACGCGGCTATGCGCTGACCGAGGCCGGCGCTGCCGCGCTGGCGGGCCTGGGGGTCGATGTCGCGGCGGCGCGCAGCGCGCGGCGGCGGCGCCTGGCCTGCGCCTGCATGGATTGGAGCGAGCGCCGCCCGCATCTGGGCGGCGCGCTGGGTGCCGTCTGGCTGCAGGCCTTGCTGGCCCAGGGCTGGCTGCGCCCGGAGCTGGACAGCCGGGCCCTGCGGCCAACCCGGCGCGGCGCGCAGCGGCTGGCCGAACTCTTGGGGGAGCCTGTATGACGGCGCGCATTCGCGTGGGTATCGGTGGCTGGAATTTCGAGCCCTGGCGCAACAACTTCTATCCGGCCGGCTGGCCGCACAGCCGCGAGCTCGAGTACGCCAGCCGCCGGCTGACGGCCATCGAGATCAACAGCACCTATTACAGCTCCCAGGCTCCGACCACCTTCGCCAGATGGCGCGACACGGTGCCCGATGATTTCCTGTTCTCGCTGAAGGCCTCGCGCTTCGCGACCAACCGCCGTGTGCTGGCCGAGGCCGGCGAGTCGGTGCGGCGCTTCGTCGACAGCGGCATCGCCGAACTCGGCCCCAAGCTGGGCCCCATCGTCTGGCAGTTCGCACCGAGCAAGCGCTTCGATCCGGCCGACTTCGAGGCCTTTCTGCAACTGCTGCCGGCCCAGGTCGGCGGCCTGGCACTGCGCCATGCGCTCGATGTGCGGCACGAGAGCTTCCGCACGCCGGAGTACCTGGCGCTGGCGCGCCGCTACGGTGCGGCCACCGTGCTGACCGAGTCCGACGACTACCCGGCCATCGCCGACCTGACCGGAGGCTTCGTCTACAGCCGCATCATGCGCACCGAGTCGGCCCTGCCCGAGGGCTGCCCGCCGGCCACGCTGGACCAGCTGGCGGCCTGCGCGCGGCTCTGGCGCGATGGCGGGCAGCCGAGCGGGCTGCCGCTGGTGGAGCCGGTTCCCTCGCCACCGGCCGCGCCGCGCGATGTGTTCATGTTCTTCATCAGCGGGGCCAAGGAGCGCGCGCCCGCGGCGGCCCAGGCCCTGATCGGGCGCCTGGGCTGACGCCGGGCCCGCACAGCGAATCAGGAGCCATGCATGAGTGAGCCTGTCGCGACGACCGCCAAGCAGGTCCGGCGCCTGCACCAGATCCTGCTGTGGCCGCTGCGCCTGATGCCCATCGGCGCCGCGCCGGGCGCGCCGCGCCGCCCCTGGGAACTGCTGCTGGCCCAGGGCGAGCAGCCCTGGCGCGAGGTGGTGGACGAGTACACCGGCGACGCAGCGCGCTTTCACGAGCGCCACTACCAGGAGTTCGTCACCTTCCTGCCCTATGTGCAGCGCTTTCTGTACGGCGAGGGGCGTTCGCGGCCGGGCGATGCGCTGGGCGAATCGGGCATGAAGGTGTTGCGCCGCGACGATGTGGCGAGCCTGCGGCTGCGCAGCCGGCCGGGCGAGCCGCAGCTGTGCCTGGACGTGGTCCATATCGATCTGTACTTCTTCTTCGATGTCGATGTGGTGCTGCTGAATGTGGAACTGGCGGCCAGCGATCTGGCCCTGCGCCAGGCCCAGGACCTGCTGTACCGGCTGGGCCGCGCCTACCCCTCGGGCTGGGACGCCCAGGGCCTGCCGCTGCACACGCTGGCCGAGGCCGAGTGGCTGGGGCACGAGGGTCAGGTCTTGTCGGCCTCGGACGCGGGCCAGCGCGAGCGCTTCATCGCCCATGTGGCCGAGCACCGCGCGCCGCGCCTGTCGGCGCATTGGGACTGGCTGCTGCGGCCCCTGGTCAGCGACCAGTCGGAGGCCGCCGGCGTGCTGCGCTTTCGCCAGATCGAGTACTACCGGATGCCGATGATGGCCTATCTGGCGCTGGACGATCCCGGCGCACTGTCGCGCAGCGACTTTGTGCGCCTGGGCCTGGTGACCGGCGCGGCGGCCGATGAGGGCGGCCTGCCCTTCAGCGAGCCCTATCTGCAGGACTTCGAGCAGCGCTACTGCTACGACCGCTTCTGGAGCGCGGCCGGCGCGGCGCCGCAGACCCGGTATCTGTGCAGCGGCCATGCGCTGATCGTCGTGGGCCGCGCCGACGCCGAGTTCTTCTGCTGCCGCGACCGCGGCGTGCTGGCGCAGTTCCGCCACCAGCATTTCCTGGTCTTTCTGATCGCGCATTTCCAGAAGGCCGCGCTGCTGATGTTCTCGGACCGCCTGGTCGAGGCGCTGCGCCGGCTCAATATCAACGATGCCGACAATGTGCGGCGCTTCAAGCGCGCGATCCGTGCCAGCTTCGAGGGCTTTTTGCGCTTCTCGCACCGCTACTGGTTCCATGCGGTGGCCGAGCAGGCGCAGACCCGCGCGCTCTACCGCATGAGCGCCCAGCATCTGGAGCTCGATCCGCTCTATGCCGAGGTCAAGTCCCGCATCGGCGATATGAGCGACTATCTGGAGACCGACAATCTGCGCCGCCAGGCCAATACCGTGGTGCGCCTGACCGTCGTGACCATCTTCGGCCTGATCGGCACCATCACCACCGGCTTTCTGGGCATGAATCTGCTGGCCGAATCGGAGGCGCCGCTGTGGCAGCGGCTGCTGATGTTCGGCCTGACCCTGGGCGCGACGGTGGCGCTGACGGTCTACACCATGGTCAAGTCCAAGCGCCTGTCGGACTTCCTCGATGTGCTGTCCGACGAGCGCCTGCCCGGCATGGCCAAGCTGCGCGCCTTCGCGGCGGTCTGGCGCTCGGGCCCCTGAGCCGCCGGGCTTGCGGACGCGGGCGTTCCCGTGCAGCATGCGGCAGACAAATGGCGGCGGCCCCGAGGCCGACCGCCGACAGGGAGAGCCGATCATGATGCAACGAGGCCCCGCCCGCAGCGCGGGCACGCGCCGGCTCGGCAGCCGCCGGACCGAGCGCCATGCCGCCGCGCTGCTGAGCCAGCGCGAGCAGTTCAGCCAGGAGCTGGCCGCCGCCGCGCGCTCGCGCGCCCAGGCCGAGCTGGTGACCCGCCTGATTGCCGACAATATGCCCGGCCGCGTCGTCTACTGGGACCGCGAGCTGCGCTGCCTGTTTGCCAACCAGGCCTATTTCGAGTGGTTCGGCCTCGCGCCCGAGCAGGTCATCGGCCGGCGCATGCCCGAGGTGCTGGATCACCGCTACTGGCGGGCCAACGAGCACTATGTGCGAGCGGCGCTGAGCGGCCAGGCACAGAGCTTCGAGCGCGAGACCCTCACCGGCGACGGCACGGCGATCTGGCACTGGGTGCAGTATGTGCCCGATCTGCAGCAGGACCGGGTCGCCGGCTTCGTTGTGCTGGCGCTGGACATCACGGCGCGCAAGCAGGCCGAGCAGGCCTTGCAAGCCAGCCATGCCGAGCTCGCGCAGGCGCGCGACCGCGCCGAGGCTGCCAGCCGCGCCAAGAGTGCCTTCCTGGCCCATATGAGCCATGAGATCCGCACGCCGATGAATGCCATCATGGGCCTGAGCCATCTGCTGCAGCGCATGCCGCAGAACCAGCTGCGCGATCAGAACCAACGCTATCTGGGCGAGATCGATGCGGCCGCCCAGCATCTGCTGCACATCATCAATGACGTGCTGGACATGTCCAAGATCGAGGCCGGCACGCTGGTGCTGGAGGCCGAGGACTTCGACCCCGCCGAGCTGGCGCAGCGCGCCGTCGCCCAGCTGGCCGAAGCCGCCTATGCCAAGGGCCTGGACCTGCAGATGCGGACCGAGGGGCTGCCGCCGCTGCTGCGCGGCGATGCGACGCGCCTGACCCAGATGCTGCTGAACCTGCTCAGCAACGCGGTCAAGTACACCGAGCGGGGTCAGGTCATGCTGCGGCTGCAGCTGCTCAGCGAGGACGGGCCGCGGGTGAAGCTGGGTGTCGATGTGCTGGACAGCGGCATCGGCATCGAGCCGGCCGCGCTGGCGCGGCTGTTCGAGGCCTTCGAGCAGGCCGATGCCTCGACCGCGCGGCGCTATGGCGGCACCGGCCTGGGCCTGGCCATCACCCGACAGCTGGCGCGCCGCATGGGGGGCGATGCCGGCGCCGACAGCGTGCCCGGGCGGGGCAGCCGGTTCTGGTTCAGCGCCTGGATGGAGCGCGCCGCGACGC
>NZ_JAQOWX010000194.1:0-5699 GCF_028462495.1 Paucibacter sp. XJ19-41 | reverse complement strand
CGCGCCGCCGCGGGCCAGGCGCAGGCCGGGCTCGCGGCCGCGGGCGGCGGTCAGGTGCTGGTTGCTGGCCAGCGCGGCGATCTCGTCGGGGCTGTCCGGCGGGCTGTCGGTCTGCAGGCAGTGCAGGAGGAAGATGTCGAGGAAGCGCATGGTCTGGGCATTGATGCCCAGCGGCTCGAAGGGGTCGAGGTCCATGCAGCGCACCTCGACGTATTCGACACCGCGCTCGCGCAGCGCGTGCAGCGGGCGTTCGCCGGAGCGGATCACGCGCTTGGGGCGTATCGTGCCGTAGAACTCGTTCTCGATCTGCAGCAGCGTGGGGCTGAGCTGGTTGTAGTCGCCGCCGACGCCACGCACGCCCAGCTTCTCATAGGCCGGATAGGGCCGGGTCAATGCCTCCTGCAGCGAGGCCGCGTAGCTCTCCAGGCTGTTGTAGCTGACCGAGAGCGAGGCCTGGGCGTCGCTCTGGTAGCCCAGCCGCCCCATGCGCAGCGAGGTGCCGTGGGGCATGTGATAGGTGTGCGTGCCCAGCGGATGCAGCTCGTGCGCGCGGCCTTCGACAAAGCTCGAACACAGGGCCGGCGAGGCGCCAAAGAGATAGAGCAGCAGGAAGGAGTGGCGGCGGAAATTGCGGATCAGGCCGAAGTACTGCTCGGTCGTGACGCCCGGCAGCGACCAGTTGTAGTGGATGCCCGAGATGGTCTGCATGCGCCGGCCATAGCGCTGGCCCAGGCCCATGCGGTAGACGCTCTTGGCGCGGCCGACATTGGAGTGGCCGTAGCGGCCCAGCGGAATGGTTTCGTCGGTCGGCAGGCCGCAGGGCATGGAGCCGACCCACAGACGCTCCTGACCCTCGGCCTGCAGGGCCTGGTAGACCGACTGATGGACCTCGCGCAGCTCGGTCAGCGCGGCCTCGACATCGGCATGCACGCCGGTGATCAGCTCCAGCTGCGATTCGCTGAAATCGGTGGTGATATGGGGGTGGGTCAGGGCCGAGCCCAGTGCCAGCGGGTGCGGGGTCAGGGCCAGGCGCCCATCGGGCCGCGCGCGCCGGCTTTCCTTCTCGATGCCGCGTCGAATGCCTTGTAATTGTGCGGCCGCAGCTGGCTGCGGCCTGTTTTTGGTCTCGCTCATGCGACGGTCCCCTTGTTCTAGCGAGCGCGGAAGTTAACAGAAGCGCGTGACCGGCGCTTTAGTCCTTCTCCTGCTCCATCAGCAGATAGGTGTTATAGGCGTTCATGCGGTTGGCCAGCTTGAACAGCGGCAAGGCCTCGTAGCGCGACCAGTCGGTGGCAGCATAGACCTCGTCGAAGGGCGTCATCTCACGCGCCGCCCGGCCCATGGGGGCGCGCAGATAGGCCCGATAGTCGCGGGTCAGCCGCAGGTCCTGCAAGGCTTCGGTGGAGGCCGGGCCGTGGCCTGGCACGATGACGGCGGCCGGACGGGTCAGCAAGCGGTCCAGCGAGGCCACCCAGCGCCGGCTGTCGGCCTGGCCGACAAAGGGGATGCGGCCGCGGAACACCAGATCGCCGGCGAACAGCAGCTTGTCGGCCGGCAGCCAGACGCTCAGGTCTTCCGGCGTGTGGGCCGGCCCGACCGGGATCAGCTGGATCTCCAGCCCTCCCAGGCTCAGCCGGGTTTCGCGGTCCACCCATTGATCGGCCGCCACCAGCGTGGTGCCGGGCTCCACCAGGCCCTCGGCGATGCTGGCCTGCAGGCGCTGGGCGGCGGTCTCGCTGTTCAGGTACTCGCGCGCCGCCTGGTGGGCGATGATGCGCGCCCCGGCCTTCTTGAACTCCTGCAGGCCGTAGATATGGTCGGCATGGTAGTGAGTCAGGATCACATGGCTCAGCGGTTTGGGGCTGAGCGTCTTGATGACTTGCAGCAGCTCGCGCGCCAGCGCCGGCGAGCCCAGCGCGTCGACCAGCACCAGGCTGTCGGCGGTCTCGATCAGACCGGCATTGGAGATGTTGTTGCGGTTCTCGCGGCTGCCGGCGGCCGACAGGCCCTCGAACATCCAGACATGGGGCGAGAGGCGCTGCGGGGTCAGCGGCGCGGCCTGGGCCGGCGCGGCGCCGATCAGCAGGGCCAGGGCCAGCAGCGGGGCAGCAAGAGAGTGCGGTGACATGGGCCTGGAGCGTAGCAGGCCCGGCCTCGCTACACTCGGACGCAGCACAATCGATGGTCCATGATGGAAGCGTTCTGGCGTCAGGCAAGGCAAGCGGCGCTGCGCGTCTGGCGACAGGATGCGGCGGCGCTGCGCTGCGAGCCCAATGCGGCGGCGCTGCAATGGGCCGGGGGCCTGGACGCGTCCGACCCGGCCTGGCTGGCGCTGGCGCAGGCGGTGCTGCAGGCCCCCGACGACGCGGTGCGGCCCTGGCGACTCGGCAGCGCGGACTTCGAGGGTCAGGCCTTGCTGGTCGAGGACGGTGCGCTGCTGTGGTGGCAGGCGGCGGCCATCGACCCGAGCCTGGCGCAGGCCGTGCAGCTGGCCGGGCTGTCGATCTGGCGGCTCGACACGCAGACCGAGCGCATCAGCTACGACCCCTATGGCGCCGGCCCCACCGGCATGCCGTCGCCGCAGCAGGGTGTCGCGCTGGGCCTGGTGCGCGAGCGCATCCATCCCGATGACCGAGAGGCCGTCCGGCGCGCCAGCGCGGCCGCGATAGAGGGCCAGGCGCGCGTCGACACGCTGGCCCGCTACCGCCAGGACGACGGCCGCTGGTGCCCGGTGCTGACCCGCCGCGTGGCCCAGCGCGACGCCGCCGGCCGGCTGCTGGGGCTGCTGGGCGTCTCGCTCGATCTCAGCGTGCTGGTCGCGGAGCGCGAGCGCATGGTCTCGGCGGCCGAGGCGGCGGGCCTGGGGCTGTGGAGCCTGCATGGCAACGACGGCCGGCCCGAGTGGAACCTGCCGATGTACCGCATCCACCACTGCGATCCGACGAAGCCGCCGCCCAGCCAGGCCTTCTGGTGGGCCCACCATGTGCACCCGCTGGACCGCGAGCGCCTGAAGCGCGAGTACCGCGAGGCCGAGACCCAGGGCGAGATCAGCCATCAGAGCGAGTTCCGTGTGCTGACGCCCGAGGGCCGGGTGCGCTGGGTCCACAGCTGGACCCGGCACGAGCTGCGCGACGGCCGGCACACCGCATATGGCCTGCATCTGGATGTGACCGACCGGCGCGGCGTCGAGTTCGAGCTGCAGCAGGAGCGCGAGCGCACGCTGTTCGCGCTCAGCGCGGCCGGTGTCGGCGTCTGGCGGCGTGTCGATGCGCAGCACAGCTACTGGAGCGAGGTGATGTACCGGCTGCGCGGCCTCGACCCCGCCGACCCGCGCCCTATCGATCAGCTGGCCGAGCTGTGCCTGCATCCGGAGGACCGTGCCGCCTGGGCCGAGATCTCGGGCCGCTACCAACGCGGTGACAGCGAGGCGGTGCTGGAATGGGAGTTCCGCGTGGTCTGGCCCGATGGCTCGGTGCATTGGCTGGTCAGCCGCGGCCGCACCGTGCGCGATGAGCAGGGCCGGCCGAGCTACCGCACCGGCATCAATGTCGACGTGACCGGGCGCCACCAGGCCCAGGCCCTGCTGCTGGAGAGCCAGCGCCTGGAGCAGCTCAAGCGCACCCAGTCCGAGTTCCTGGCCCGGGTCAGCCATGAGTTGCGCACGCCGCTGAACGCGGTGCTCGGCTTCGCCCAGCTGCTGGCCTATGACGCCAGCGAGCCGCTGAGCGAGCGCCAGAGCGAGCGCCTGGCCCGCATCGATGCGGCCGGCCGCCATCTGCTGGCCCTGATCGACGATGTGCTGGACCTGGCCCGCATCGATGTGGACCAGCAGCCGCTGGCCGACGAGCCGGTGTCGCTGCAGGCGCTGGCCCAGCAGGCGCTGGAATGGGTGGCCGCGCCGGCCCAGGCCGCCGGCATCGCGCTGCGCCTGGCCGAGCCGCAGCTGCCGGGCCGGGTACGGGCTGATCGCCGCCGGCTTGGCCAGGTGGCGATCAATCTGCTGACCAATGCGATCAAGTACAACCGCGCCCAGGGTTGGGTCGAGGTCGGCACGTTGGCGCGCGGCCGCTCCGAAGACGGGCCGGCGCAATGGGCGCTGGTGGTGCGCGACAGCGGGCGCGGCCTGGCGCCGGAGGTGCGCCAGCGCATCTTCGAGCCCTTCAACCGGCTGGGCGCCGAACTCGAGGGCATCGCGGGCACCGGCATCGGCCTGGCCATCGTGCGCCAGCTGACCGAGCGCATGGGCGGCCAGATCGAGCTGCTCAGCGAGCCCGGGGTCGGCAGCGAGTTCCGCATCTGGCTGCCGGCCGACCAGGAGGGCACGCGCCCGGCACCGCTGGACGAGCTGCCGCCGCTGATGGCGACGCAGCCGACGCATGCCGGAGCGCAGGCACGGCTGAAGCTGCTGTGCATCGAGGACAACCCGACCAATCTGCAGCTGGTGCGCGAGCTGCTGGCGCTGCGCCCGGCGGTGGCGCTGAGCACGGCCGACACCGGCCGTGCCGGCATCGCGCTGGCCTTGCAACTGCGCCCCGATGTGGTCTTGCTGGACATGCAGCTGCCCGATCTGCACGGCAGCGAGGTCTTGCGCGCGCTGCGCCGCTCGCCGGCCCTGAGCGCCTGCCGGGTGATCGCGCTGTCGGCCAATGCGATGCCGGCCGATATCGAGGCCGCGCGCGCCCAGGGCTTCGACGACTACTGGACCAAACCGATCGAGCTGGCGCGCTTTCTGCGCGGCATCGATGCCTTACTGGCCTGATCCGAACAGCGCGTCATAACGGCGCTGCATCTCCTGCGGCGTGACGTCCTCCAGATGATGGCCGATATTCCACAAATGGCCGAAGGGGTCGCGCACGGTGCCCGAGCGCTCGCCATAGAACTCGTCCTGGGCCGGCCTGATCAGCGTGGCGCCGGCCTCGACGGCGCGCGCGATCAGCGCATCGCAGTCGTCGACATGCAGGTGGATCGAGAACGAGGTGCCGCCTATCGTTTCGGGCCCGACACAGCCGATCTCCGGGTACTCGTCCGAGAACATGATCACCTGGCCGCCGAAGTCCAGCTCCACATGACCGACCCGGCCGCCGGGCTCGGTCAGGCGAAACAGCTCGGTGGCGCCGAAGGCGCGGCGGTAGAAATCGATGGCCTGCGCGGCATGGCGCACGCGCACTTGGGCGAACACTTCCTTGATGGTCATGAGCGGGCTCCGCAGTGGATCTGGGCCCCACCTTAACGCGCCGCGTCGTCGCCGGCTTGAAGGAATTTGACCTCAGGCCTGCGGCATGGGCACATGATTGATCTGCGCCGGCGCGATGCGGCGGTAGGCGCCGGGCGTCAGTCCGGCGATGCCGCTGAACTCACGGCTCATATGGGCCTGGTCGCTGTAGCCGGCGTCCAGCGCCAGCTGGGCCAGCGGCCGCGCGGGGTCGGCGGCCAGCGCCGCCAGCAGGGTCTGGAAGCGCTGCATCCGGCAGAAGGCCTTGGGCGTCAGTCCGACTGCGGCGCCGAACAGCGCATTGAAATGGCGGTGGCTGAAGCCGCTGGCCTGCACCACCGCGTCGACGCGCTGCCCCCGAGCGAAGGCCGCCAATGCAAAGGCCACTGCGGCCGGCAGCCGCGGCTGCGGCGTCGCCAGCCGCGCCAGCAGCGCCAGCAGCGCCGCCTCGAACAGATCCAGCACCCGCAGCGGCGCGGCCTCGGCC
>NZ_JAQOWX010000193.1:0-5863 GCF_028462495.1 Paucibacter sp. XJ19-41 | reverse complement strand
CACCATCGCGCGGCGCCTCTGCCGTGGCGATGTCGATACTGTCCTTGTGGACGTCCAGACCGACAAATAAGATGCTGTTAGATTTGCTCTCCATGGCCCGACTCCTCGCAAACTTGCAACGCCCCGGCAGCCCGTCCGCCGGGTGCATTGGTGTAGCTCTGCAGGCCCCGCGCCTGCAACCTACGGCATCGCAGGAGTCGGGCCGCTCGGCGTCACGAAGCCATCTTGTCTAGCTTTCATGGCTGCTGCTGCGTGCCTCCTAGATTCAATTCGGGTCGCCGATCTGCCCACGGTCGCGCGCCTGTTTTCGGAGCCGAAAGTTCGCTCCTTCCTCGGCGGCCCAGTTGATCCACAAATTGCCCAGCAACGGGCAGCCGAGTTGGCGCAGCAGGCCCGAGCATGGGCGGTACGCCCGAATCCAGGCAATTCGTCCCTACTCGGGATCGTGGTGCTTGATCAGCACCATGATCTCCAAGATCTTGAGGTTTCGTACCTCTTCCTGCCGGAGCATTGGGGCCGTGGCTACGCGACAGAGACCGTTCACCAGGTCTTGGCTCACGCCTTCGGCATCATGAGGCTTCGCCGAGTGGTCGCCGAAACCCAATCGGCCAACGCCCCATCGGTTCGGTTACTGGAGCGCCTGGGCTTTCGTCTTCTTCGCAGCGTCAGCCGTTTTGGTGCAGAGCAAAGCATCTACCTTGCAGAGCCTCCTTTCTTCCACGCTGCAACCTGACCTCTTGCAGCGACTTCCCGCCGCGTCAACACCGTCTACTGAATTTCTCATCAAGACCTGACCCTGACTGATTGCCATTGCGCACATCGATGAACGAAGAGCTGAACAGAGAACAGACTGCCACTCCACAGACGGCCTTGTTGAGAACGGTATTGGGTCAGGCCTTTAATTTGTACTGCAAAGTTAAGGCATGCCCCCAGGTTTCTTTGGGCACGAGGGCCGCCCGGAGCCCACAGCTGAAGCCCCAAGCGAGCTTCTTCAGGTTCGTTGCCCAGGCCTGCGGGGGGCGGGTCTTGCCGGATGAATGTGGCAGGCCACCAAGCGATGCGTCGCGCAACGCTGGACCGAGCCGAGCGATCCCCCAAAGGGGTGGCGAGGGCAATTTCGCAACCTCGCAGCTGACCGCCCGCCCATAATTGGCCGCATGGCCTCGTCAGATTCGATCCAATCCCAACAGCCAGCGACATCGGGCTCGGCGGTTCAGTTCAACACGGGTTATCTGCCACCAACCATGCTCGGCCGATTGCCTGCGCCTTGCGGCGGCAGATAGACGCTGACTGTTGGCCGCGCTAGGTATCTCCATCCCATGTCAACCGGAATAAATCTCTACGGCCTGTCGCGCAGCGTTTACACGCGAATCGCTCGCCTTACTCTGGAGGAAAAGTCGGTTGCCTATCAACTCACGGAAACGGAAATCTTCGGGCCAGGTGGCGTCCCCCCGGAGCACCTCGCTCGCCATCCGTTCGGACGCATCCCGGTTTTGGTTTGCGGTGCCATCTCCCTATACGAGACGGCAGCGATATGCCGATACGTCGATGAAGCCTATGAAGGCCCGGCATTGCAGCCAACAAATCCCGTGGTGCGTGCACGCGTAGCTCAGATCATTGGCATTCTCGACTCCTACTTTTATCGGCCCGCCGTCTGGGGCGTGTTCGTTGAGCGTATCGGTCGACCGCTCCAAGGGAAGCTTCCGGACGAAAAGGTAATCGATGCGGCCTTGCCACAGGTTCGAACCGCCTTGAATGCGCTCTGTGCCCTGCAGCAGGGTGCGCCCTACTTGGCCGGGGAGGCCCTTACTCTCGCGGACCTTCACGCCTTTCCAATGCTCAAATACCTTTCGCTTGCGCCCGAGGGGAAAGCCGAAGTTGAGGGCCGCAGATCTCTTGCCGAGTGGCTCGCTTTGCTTGAAGGGCGTGCCAGCGTTCAGCGAACGAGATCACAGTTTGAGCAAGCCCCTACAGAGGCGGCGTGATGGCGCGGCCTTTCCATCGAGAGGTACGTTGAGCCGCATGGAAACGTCAAGCGCCGCCGGTTACTCTGGAACGCCGCTTTTCAAGAAGCTCGGCATCAAAGAGGCACATCGAGTGCTGCCCCTTGACGCACCGAAGGAGTACGAGAGCCTGTTGGCCCCACTCCCACCAGCCGTGATGTTTGTCACCCGGCCCGATTCAAAGGTCGATATCGCTCACGCCTTCGTTACCCAGAGAGAAGAACTTGCCAAGGTTCTGAGCCTTTTGCGCAGGAAGCTGAAGCCCGATGCTGCGCTATGGATCTCCTGGCCGAAGAAATCATCCAAGGTTCCAACCACCATCACAGAAGACACCATCCGCGAGTTGGCGTTGCCACTTGGATTCGTAGATATCAAAGTCTGCGCCGTCACGGAAGTCTGGTCGGGGCTGAAGCTGGTGGTTCGCAAGGAGCTTCGCTGAGATGCGGCTTAACCCCGCGTCCGAACCGACGTTCCCCGGCAAGCCTCGGTTCGCGGCTCAGCTTCATTCGTTGGGCCGCGCAGGGAGACGCAATGCAACAGATCAAGGTCCTCGGCGCAAGGCCGCACGACGTCGATTACCTGACACAGCTGCGTTTGCGCACAATCCATCAGCACATCCGCAACGCGGGCACGGATCTTTCGTATGAAGAACACGAATTGCGCGCACGAACGAGGCTCGAGTGCTGCTCGATCCTGAGTCTGGGGGATCGCACTGTCGGCATGATCAAGGTCGTCCGAGCGGCAGGCTCGTGGACCATCGAACAACTGCAGATTGAGCCGGAGTTTCAGGGGAGGGGCATTGGCACAGCTGTCGTCCGCCAAATACAGCGAGAGGCACGGGCCAGTGGCGTGAAGCTGCTGCTCGGCGTGCTCAAAGCCAATCCAGCGCTCCGGCTCTACAAGCGGCTTGGATTTGAGGTTCTTGTGGAGGCTAACGGAATCGTGGAGATGCAGAGCGCGGCCTAGCCATTCCTTCGCTTGCCTCTCATCTCAAACAGTAGGCCTCGCCGGAGTCACATCGAATGAAGCACGCAGGAGCAGCAACGCTGGGTTTGTTGGAAACACTGCTGACGAAGCTGCGAGGCCTGCCTGCGTTGAAAGAGAAGAAGCCGGGCATCTTCTATGTCAAATCCAAGCCCTATCTGCACTTCCATGAAGACCCTGCCGGTATCTTCGCTGACGTAAGACTGGGCGGAGAAGAGTTCGAGAGGTTCCCGGTCAATACGGAGCGTGAGCAACATTCGTTGTTGCGGCTGGTGGCAAAGGATCAAGCCGCATAGTCTCAAGCTTCAGGCTGCGCTCTACACGCTCGGTAGAAGGAGAGTTCAGTGCAGGTCAGCCGAGTTCGATCTGATCAAGTGCTTGCTTCTCACGCACGAGTGCCATCTGCAAACGGCCACCTGACCCCAGCCCGTCAGCCCCGACCTTCAGCGCCAATGCCAACACCGTCAAACGCCTCTTCAACAAAGCGTTCCAGCTCCGCCTCCTCCAGCAGCTCGATCGAGAAGTGCCCGAACTGCTTGGGCAGCCAGAGAATTCTGGCGCCGCTGGGGGTTTGCAGGCGGTCGCGGGCGAGAGGTTTGCCGTTTTCGTCTTCCGGTTGCACGCCGCGAGCCAGCAGTTTGTCGTAGGCCGCCTCGATATCGGGCGTGCTGTAGCAATGGCGGTAGATGGTGCCCGGGCCCTGGGCGTCTAGCAGCTCCTTCAGATTGCCCGCGATCGGCTGCACCAGCATGAAGCGCTCTTGCGCCATGCGCACGATGGCATAGCGGACATGCAGCCCGTCGCGCTGCCAGACCAGGGTCTTGGAGAGCTGCGCATTCAAGACCCGTTGGTAATAGGCGCAGGCCTCTTCCAGGTCCTTGACCAGGACATCGATATGGCTGAACTTCAAATGCATGGTGAACGCTGTGCGTGTGGCCGGTAATCATTCATTCTCTCCGCGCCTGGGCCGCGTCCTTCGCTGGCGGCCGGGCTGACACAATCCCCCCATGGGTGAAGTCGATCTGATCAAGCGCTTCTTCACGCGCGAGACCGAGGCGCAGCCGGGCGTGCCGGTGGGCATCGGCGACGACTGCGCGGTCATCGCGGCGACGCCGGGCATGCAGTGGCTGGTGTCGACCGATATGCTGGTCGAGGGCCGGCATTTCCTCTCGACGGTGGCGCCCGAGCGCCTGGGGCATAAGGCGCTGGCGGTGAATCTGTCGGACCTGGCGGCTTGCGGTGCCAGGCCGCGCGCCTTCACCTTGGCGCTGGCGATGCCGCGGGTGGACGAGCAGTTCCTGGCGGGCTTTGCGCGCGGCTTGTTCGCGCTGGCCGATGCGCACGGCATCGCGCTGGTGGGCGGCGACACGACGGCGGGGCCGCTGAATATCTGCATCACGGTGATGGGTGAGGCGCCGGCCGGCACGGCGCTGCTGCGCAGCGGCGGCCGGGCCGGCGATGACCTCTACGTCTCGGGCACGCTGGGCGATGCGCGGCTGGCGCTGGAGGTGTTTCGCGGCACGGCGGCGCTGGCTTCGGGCGAGGACTTCGAGCTGGCGCGCCGCGCGATGGAATGCCCGACGCCGCGCGTCGCGCTGGGCCAGGCGCTGCGCGGCATCGCCCACAGCGCCATCGATGTCTCGGACGGCCTGCTCGGCGATCTGGGCCATGTGCTGAAGCGCTCGAATCTCGGCGCCACGCTGCTGGCCGACACGCTGCCGCGCAGCGCGCTGCTGGCCCGCCAGCCGCTGGCCTTGCAGCGCCTGTGCACGCTGGCCGGCGGCGACGACTACGAGCTGGTGTTCAGCGCGCCGGCCACGGCCCGCGCGGCCGTGCAGGCCGCCGCTGCCGCCTCCGGCACGCCGGTGACCCTGATCGGCCGGCTGGAGGCCGAGCCGGGTCTGCGCGTGCTCGACGGCCAGGGTCAGGTCTTGCCGCAGACGCCGGCGGCCTTTGATCATTTCAAGTCATGACGATGGACGAAGAAGCATCGAGCACCGCGCCGCGCCGCGCCACCGCCCGCTTCATGTGGGGCCATCCGGCGCGCTGGATCGCCCTGGGCTTTGGCAGCGGGCTGTCGCCGAAGGCGCCGGGCACGGTGGGCACCTTGTGGGCCTGGGTCGCCTTCCTGGCGCTGGACCCCTGGCTTGGCGATCTGCAATGGGGGCTGACGATTGGCATCGGCACCGTGATCGGCTGGTGGGCCTGCACGCTGACCGCGCGGCATCTGAACACGCCCGACCCCGGCGCCATCGTCTGGGACGAGGTGCTGGCCTTCTGGCTGGTGCTGTGGTTATCGATGCCGATGGGGCTGTGGGGCCAGGCCCTGGCCTTCGGCCTGTTCCGCTTCTTCGACGCGGCCAAGCCCGGCCCGGTGGGCTGGGCCGACCGCTTGTTCAAGGGCGAGCGCGGCAAGCCGGTCGGCTGGGCCCAGGGCTTTGGCATCCTGTTCGACGATTTCGTCGCGGCCGGCTGTACGCTGCTGGTGATCGCGCTGTGGCGCGCGCTTGTGGGGTGAAGACCATGCTGTTGTTTCCCGAAGAACATGAATTGATCGACCGCATCGCGCTGGCGCTGATCCAGCGCCGCGAGCGCATGGGCACGGCCGAGAGCTGCACCGGCGGCCTGATCGCCGCCGCCTGCACCAGCTTGTCGGGCTCCAGCCAGTGGTTCGAGCGCGGCGTGGTCAGCTATAGCAACGAGGCCAAGACCGAGCTGCTGGGCGTGCCGGCGGCGCTGATCGCGCGGCATGGCGCGGTCAGCGCCGAGGTGGCGCAGCAGATGGCCCAGGGCCTGCTGGCCCATGCGCCGCTGGACTGGGCGCTGGCGGTCACCGGCGTGGCCGGCCCCACCGGCGGCAGCGCCGACAAGCCGGT
>NZ_JAQOWX010000192.1:1136-5886 GCF_028462495.1 Paucibacter sp. XJ19-41 | reverse complement strand
GGCCGACCGCGGCTTGCGGGTGCTGGCCGTGGCGCGCGGCCGGCATGCGCGCGACACGGCGTGGCCGGCGCTGCAGCAGGACTTCGATTTCGAGTGGCTGGGCCTGGTCGGCCTGGCCGATCCCTTGCGGCCCGAGGTGCCAGCGGCGGTGGCGCAATGCCAGCAGGCGGGCATCCGCGTCGTGATGATCACCGGCGACCACCCGCGCACCGCCCGGGCCATTGCCGAACAGGCCGGCATCGCCAGCGCCCGGGTGCTGAGCGGTGACGAGATGCAGGGCCTGGACGCCGCCGCGCTGGCAGCCACGCTGCGCGAGGTCAGCGTCTATGCGCGCGTCAAGCCGCAGCAGAAGCTGGCCCTGGTCGAAGCACTGAAAGCGCAGGGCGAGGTGGTGGCGATGACCGGCGACGGTGTCAACGACGCGCCGGCGCTGAAGGCCGCCCATATCGGCATCGCGATGGGCCAGCGCGGCACCGATGTGGCCCGCGAGGCCGCGTCCCTGGTGCTGCTGCAGGACGACTTCGCCTCCATCGTCAGCGCCATCGCCGACGGCCGGCGCACCTTCGCCAATCTGCGCCAGGCCATGGTCTACACGCTGGCCGTCCATGTGCCCATCGTCGGCCTGGCGCTGCTGCCGGCGCTGTTCGGGCTGCCCCTGCTGCTGGCGCCGCTGCACATCGCCTTCCTGGAGCTGGTGATCGCGCCGACCTGCTCGCTGGTGTTCGAGGCCGAGCCCGGCGCCGCCGATCTGATGACCCAGCCGCCGCGCCGCAGCGGCGATGCCCTGCTCGCGCGCCGCCATGTGCTGCTGAGCCTGCTGCAAGGCGGTCTGGTGACGGCGCTGAGTGTGGGCCTCTATATCTGGGTGCTGAGCCTGGGTCTGGCGCAGGGCTCGGCCAACACGGCGGCCTTCATCGCGCTGGTGACGGCCAATGCCGCGCTGATACTGCCCAGCCGCTCGGCCCGCAGCGGTTGGCACCACCTCTGGCAAGGCCTGACCCCCGCCGCCGCCTGGGTGCTGGGTGGCACCCTGCTGGCGCTGACCCTGATCACGACGCTGCCGCCGCTGAGCCGGGCCTTCGGCTTTGCGGCGCTGCCGCCCGCCCTCTGGGGGGCCGCGGTGGCCGCCGGCCTGGCGATGATCACGGCCTTCCAGATGGTCAAGCAGCGGCTGGGCCGCAGCGCGGCCGAGCCGCGCGTCAGCGGTCCGCTGCCTGCTCCTTGACCAGGCGCTGCATCAGCGCGAAGAAGCGGTCATAGAACTCGCCGGCCGGAATCGTCTCCGAGGCTACCTTGACCAGCGAGTCCTGGGTCGAGGACAGCGGCACCGAGATCGAGCCGATCGCGCTGACGCCGATGCTGGTGGAGTTGGGGCTTTTCTTCAGCGTGTAGCGGTCCTGCTGGGCCGAGACATAGGCGGTGGACAGCTGGCTGCCGGTCTTGCCGTCGGGCACGCAGACCACGGTGAAGCCGATCTCCACATGCACCTCGCCCTCGGGCTGGAAGCGCTTGGCGCCGTTGATCAGGCCGGATTGCGCATTGCTGATCACATAGCCCTGGCTCAAGAGCGCACGGCGGGCGGCCTCGCAGGTGGTGTCGACATCGGCATCAAACAGGCGCGAGAAGGTCTCGTCGGACTGGAAGCGCTCCTTCTGGTAGACCTGGGCCGGCCGTGTCGACTTGCCGAGCCCCGTGCCCAGGCCGCCGCAGCCAGCCAGGCCGGCCAGGCAGACGAGTCCGAGAACGGTGTGGCGGGCGCTGCGGCGCAGCAAGCCGGCAGACGGTGAGGGCGGCTGTATCGGGATCACGGGCTGCATTATCCCGTGCCGCGCTGTCATGGCCCGGTCACCGCTGCTGGCTATGGTGCGGGCCTTTGACCGCCCTAGCGAACCCCACCATGCCCTCGATGATGCCCCCGCGCGCCAAACCCCTGCTGGCCCTGCTGAGCCTGGCCCTGCTGTCCGCCTGCGGCAGCGATGACGATGGGCCTGCGGCCATCAACGCGCGCCTGCTGGACGGCGCGGTCGAGGGCGTGCAGTACAGCGCCAGCCCCTCGGGCCTGACCGGCCGCACCGGTGCGAATGGCGCCCTGAGCTGCAAGCCGGGCGACCAGCTCAGCTTCAGCCTCGGCGGCGTGGCGCTGGGCCAGGCCGCCTGCGCGGCCGACATCACGGTCGGCGATCTGGCCGGCACCCAGGCGCTCGGCGAGGCGCGGTTGCAGAACCGCCTGCTGTTCCTGCAGGCGCTGGACGAGGACGACGAGGCCGCCAACGGCATCCGCATCAGCGAGGCCGTGGCCGCCGCGCTGGCCGGCAAGAGCCTGGACTTCGCGGCACCGGCCGCCGCCTTCGATGCCGCGCTGAAGGCCCTGCTGCCGGCCGCGCTGCAGGACGGCTACGGCCAGCCCTACAGCGCCCGCACGCTGGGCGCGCTGCGCCGCCTGGCCGCCACCGATCACTACGAGGCCATGCTGGCCGCCGAGCTGGGCAAGACCGAGACCACCGCCAGCAGCCAGTCCAGCGCCGGCGGCGAGGTCAGGATCACCAAGCATGAGCTGCGCGCCGAGGCTTCCCTCTACGTGCCCTACGAGGGCACCAACGCGGCCGCCAGGAAGGACTTCCCCAAGGGCTTTTACCCGGCCGTCGGCTCGGGCCTGGTGTTCAAGGGCAAGGCCGCCGACGGCAGCCTGGAGTTCTGGGGCATCACCGACCGCGGCCCGAATGGCGACAGCCCGAATGCGCCGCGCCCCGACAACAGCGCCGCCAGCCTCAGCAAGATGTTTCTGGCGCCCGGCTTCACGCCGTCCATCGGCACGATCAGCGTCGGCGCCAAGGGGGCGCAGCTGAGCAGCCTGCTGCCGCTGAAATCCGACGCCGGTACCCGCATCTCCGGCCGCCCGCTGCCCTTCACCAGCATCGGCGCCAGCCTGGAGGTGCCGCTCAATGACGCGCTGCGCTACGACGCCGCCAAGGGCGGGCTCGACCCGCAGGGCCTGGACAGCGAAAGCCTGGTCTACGACGCCGCCGCCAAGGTCTTCTGGACCTCGGACGAGTACGGCCCCTTCATCGCCAAGATCGATGCCGCCAGCGGCCAGATCCTGAAGCGCTACGCCCCCGGCACCGGCGCCGGCAGCCTGCCCGAGGTGCTGAANAGATCCTGAAGCGCTACGCCCCCGGCACCGGCGCCGGCAGCCTGCCCGAGGTGCTGAAGCACCGCCGCGCCAACCGCGGCATGGAAGGCCTGGCGATGGACGCCGCCAGCGGCAAGCTGCATGGCTTCCTGCAAAGCCCGATCGATCCGCTGGACGCGGCCGGCAAGTCCGTCGAGACCACCGACAGCGCCGATCTCGACCAGGACGGCAAGCGCAATGACAAGGTGAAAGTGCGCGACTTCGCACAGTTCGCCCGCTGGATCGAGTTCGACCCCAAGACCGAGACCTCCAAGCTCTATGCCTACCCGCTGAGCTATGCGCTGGCCGGCGACAAATGGGACCGCAACCGCAGCGGCAGCGCCAAGCTGGGCGATCTGGTCGCGCTGGGCAATGGCCGCTTCATCGTCATCGAGCAGGGCACCGACGCCAGCGGCGTGGTGCGCAACTTTCTGATGCTGGTCGAGCTGCCGGCCGGTGCCAGCGATATCGCGGCCGTCGGCATCGAGCTGGAGAAGAACAGCATCGACGCCAGCACGCCCAGCGCGCTGAGCTGGAGCCAGGTGGTCAAGCTGAAGAAGACCGTGCTGCTGGACCTGAACGCCGCCGGCTGGAAGGCCGAGAAGGCCGAGGGCCTGGCCGTGGTCGATGCCCAGACCCTGGCCCTGATCAATGACAACGACTTCGGTCTGCGCACCACCCTGGTCGACGCCGCCGGCCGCGCGCTGGACGGCGACCCGACCGCCTGCACCGTCGATGCCAACGGCGTCATCGTCAACGACGGCGCCTGCGCCGCCGGCGCGGTGGGCGTGCGCGTGGCCCGCGGCAACGAGATCGACCGCGGCACGCGGCTGTGGCTGCTGAAGTTCCCGAAGGCGCTGAGCAGCTACGCGATGCCTTGAAGCGGAGGGCTTGCCGGCGGGCGCCGGCGTCCTGATCGGGTCCGGTCTAGAATGCGAACAATTCTCAATTGCGTATTCAAGCCCCCCGGTCCATGCCTGCCCTCCCGTCCGTCCCTGTTGCCCCTCGGGTGCCGCGATGAGCGGCGCCCTGCTGCTGGGTTTCGAGCAGAGCTACCAAGGCCTCTTGCGCTTTCTGACCCGCAAGCTGGGCTGTGGCGAGACCGCCCGCGAGCTGGCCCATGAGGCCTGGTTGCGGGTGGCCGAGGCCGGCACCGATCGGCTGGGCGGTGCGCCCGAGCAGCGCCGGGCCTACCTCTACAAGGTGGCGCAAAACCTGGCCCTCGACCATTTGCGCCGCCAGGCGCGCGGCGGCCAGCGCTTCGAGATCGGGCTCGATGAGGCCCTGCTGCAAGACCTGAGCCCCGGTGGCGCGCCCGACCAGGAGCGCGCGCTGGCGCTGCGCCAGGCGGTGCAAGGCATCGAGGGGGCACTGGGTGGCCTGCCCGAGCGGGTGCGCGAGACCTTTCTGGCGCACCGACTGGACGGCCTCGACCATGAGACGCTGGCGCGGCGCCACGGCGTCTCTGTCAAGACGGTGGAGCGCGATGTCGGCCAGGCCATGGACGCGGTCCACCAGGCCCTGCTGCGCTGGCGCGGCGAACGTCCGGCGCCGCGCCAGCGCCGCCAGGCCCTGTCGGCC
>NZ_JAQOWX010000192.1:0-1050 GCF_028462495.1 Paucibacter sp. XJ19-41 | reverse complement strand
CCCCCGCCCCCCCGCCGCCAGGCCCTGTCGGCCTTGCTGGGTGTCGGCGGCTGCGCCCTGGTCGGCTCCTTGGTGTGGCGGCGACGCGAGCTCGGCGACGGCGAGCTGCTTTCGGCGGCCGGCTCGGTGCTGGCGGAGCAGCGGCTGGCCAGCCGGCGCGGCCAGCTGCTGGAGCAGCGCCTGCCCGATGGCAGCCGCCTGCATCTGGACGCCGACAGCGAGCTGCAATGGCGCTGGCACGCGGGGCTGCGCCAGGCCCGCCTGCTGCGTGGCGCGGCCTACTTCGCGGTGCGTCCCGATGCGGACCGACCCTTTGTCGTGCAGGTCGGGGCCTGCAGTGTGCGGGTGCTGGGCACGGCCTTCGCAGTGGATTACGACGGCCGGCGCCTGGCGGTAGCGGTCGAGCATGGCCGGGTCAGGGTCAGCGATGCCCAGGGCCGGCAGCGTGAGTTGCTCGGCGGCCAGCGCCTGCGGCTGGATGCGGAGTCCGGCCTGGCCGGGGCCGAGCTCGAGGCGGTGGCACGCGAGGCGGTAGCGCCCTGGCGCAGCGGCTGGTTGGTGTTCGATGCCGCGCCGCTGGCCGAGGTGCTGCCCCAGCTGGCGCGCTATCTGCCGCGTCCGCTGGTCTGGACCCCCGCCGCCGGGCGCCAGCGGGTCAGCGCCCGCGTGCACCTGGCCCATGTGCAGGAATGGCTGCGCCTGCTGCCGGCCAGCCACGAGCTGGTCTTGCAGCAGCAGGCGGCGGCCTGGCGATTGAGTATGCGGGGTGAGTAAAAAAACCTGAGGGATCGCTGCGACTGCTTCGTTTCAGAAAGGGATGCCCTTGAATCCGGAGCTCCTTGCATGAAACAACACCGACTCAAACTTGTCACCGCCGCTGCGGTCCTGGCCTGCCCCTTGATGGCCGCGCCGGTGCTGGCGCAACAGGGCGCGACGCCGACCAGCGCGCTGCAACTGGCCCTGCCGGCCCAGCCCCTGGCCACCAGCCTGCAGGCCCTGGCGCGCAACGCCCAGCTGCAGCTGCTGGCCGAGCCGGCGCTGCTGGCCGGT
>NZ_JAQOWX010000191.1:0-5890 GCF_028462495.1 Paucibacter sp. XJ19-41 | reverse complement strand
CCGGCGAGCTGGGCGAGCTGGCGCGGGCGATGGCGGCGATGCGCGAGCGGCTCGACGGGCGCGAGCACATCGAGCACACGGTGCGTGCGCTGACCCATGAGCTGAAAAGCCCGCTGGCCGCGATGCGCGGTGCCGGCGAGCTGCTGCAGGACGAGCTGGCCCCGGCCGACCGCCAGCGCTTTGCCGGCCAGGTGGTGGCGCAGAGCGAGCGCATGGGCGAGCTGGTCGAGCGCCTGCTGGAGCTCTCCAAGCTGGAGATGCAGCAGGGCCCGGCGCATCCGCAGCGGCTGCGCGTCGACGCGCTGGTCGATGCCGTGCTGGCCCCGCTGCGGGATCGCCTTCAGCAGCAAGACCTGACCCTGCTGTGGCAGGAGCGCGCGACGCTGGAGGTGATGGCCGACCGCGAGCTGCTGGCGCTGGCGCTGAGCAATCTGTTCAGCAATGCCCTGGACTTCGCGCCGGCCGGCTCGCTGCTGGAACTGAGCCTGCGGGCGGTCGACGGCCGGGCCGTGTTCGCGCTGCGCGACCAGGGCCCCGGCGTGCCGCCGGCCGCCTGGCCTCAGCTGGGTCAGCGCTTCTTCTCGACCGCCCGGCCCGGCAGCCTGCGCAAGGGCTCGGGCCTGGGCCTGGCCATCGTGCGCCAGGTTGCGGCCCTGCATGGCGGTGGCCTCGAATTCGAGCCGGCCGAGCCCGGCCTGCGGGTGCGCCTAAGCCTGCCGCTGGCCTGACTTCACCCCCGCTTCACAAACTTCCTCATCGCCACACCGGCGTTCGCGAGACTGCCTGCGTCACAACACAGAGGAGTCCGTATGGGATCGCGCGCCGTGGTTTGGAAATTGCTCATCCTGGCAGGCGTCAGCCTGCTGCTGAGCGTGGTGCTCTTGCGCATCGGCTGGCTGGTCGACGAGCGCCAGGCTCGGCAGCAGGAGGCGGTGGCCAGCGTCGAGCAGGCCCAGGCCGGTGCGCAGACCCTGCTGGGGCCTTTGCTGCTGCGCCAGTGCAGCGAGGAGTGGGAGACCCTGGTGATGGACGAGAACCAGGAGCGCCGTCGCAGCACCGCGAAGCGAGATTTCGTCATCAGCGCCGTGCCCGAGCGCCTGCAGGTCGGCGGTGCGCTGAACCAGGAGGCGCGCTACCGCGGCATCTTCAAGGTCAATGGCTACGCCGGTCGCCTGCAGTTCGATGCCCAATGGGCCTCGCTGCAGGCGCTGGAGCCGCCGCGCGCCCAGCAGCCCGGTGGTCGGGTGCAATGCGGCCCGGTGCAGGCCATGTTGGCCAGCAGCGATGCGCGCGGCCTGCGTGCGGCCACGCTCAAGCTCGGCGAGCTGGCCCTGGCCGTCAAGCCCGGCACCGGCCACCCGGCCTATATGCGCGGCCTGCATGCGCCGCTGCCCGAGACCCTGGCGCTGGACGCGCCGCTGAGCTTGCAGCTGAGCCTGGAGCTGGCCGGCACCCAGCGCTTTGCCCTGGTGCCCGCCGCCGCCGCGACGAGCCTGAATCTGCGTTCCGACTGGCCGCACCCCAGCTTCGGCGGGCGCTTCCTGCCCAGCTCGCGCGAGATCGGCGAGGCCGGTTTCAGCGCGCAGTGGCAGGTCTCCGAGCTGGCCAGCACGGCGCCGGCCGATGTGCTGCAGCACAAGGTCGTCGGCGGCCTGGGCGGCAGCGGCAATCAGGAGATCGACACGCTGGAGTTCGCGATGGTCGACCCGGTCAATCCTTATGTGATGAGCGACCGGGCGATCAAGTACGGGCTGATGTTCATCCTCTTGACCTTTGTCTGCGTCGGCCTGGTCGAGCTGATGTCGGGCCGGCGGGTGCACCCGGTGCAGTACCTGCTGGTGGGCCTGGCACTGAGCCTGTTCTTCCTGCTGCTGCTGAGCCTGTCCGAGCACCTCGGCTTCGGCCTGTCCTATCTGCTGGCGGCCGGTGCGGCGGTGGGGCTGCTGGGCTACTACGGCGCGGCGATGCTGGGGACCTGGCAGCGCGGCCTGGGCTTCGGCGCCGGGGTCGCCGGGCTGTATGCGGCGCTCTATGTGCTGCTGAGCCTGGAACAGGCCTCGCTGATCGTCGGTGCGCTGCTGCTCTTTATCGTGCTGGCCGCTGTCATGGTGCTGACACGGCGCCTCGATTGGTATGCCTTGGGCGCGTCTGCAACGGCCGCGGCCTCGAGTCGGTAGGAACGCCATTGCCGCGCGCTGCCGACTGCGCCAGCATCGCGGCATGGCTCTGACTTTCGACTACATCATCATCGGCGCCGGCACGGCCGGCTGCCTGCTGGCCAACCGGCTCAGCGCCGATGCCTCCAAGCGCGTGCTGCTGCTGGAGGCCGGCGGCAAGGACGATTACCACTGGATCCACATCCCGGTCGGCTATCTCTACTGCATCGGCAACCCGCGCACCGACTGGCTGTACCAGACCGAGCCCGACGCCGGCCTGAACGGCCGCGCGCTGCGCTACCCGCGCGGCAAGGTGCTGGGCGGCTGCTCCAGCATCAACGGCATGATCTACATGCGCGGCCAGGCCCGCGACTACGACGGCTGGGCCCAGGCAACGTCTGACCCCGCCTGGCGCTGGGACCAGAGCCTGCCCTTCTTCAAGCAGCATGAGAACCACTGGCGGCTCGACGGCGACCAGGGCAGCGCAGCGTTCAAGGCCCTGCACGGCCATGGCGGCGAGTGGCGGGTCGAGCGTCAGCGGCTGCGCTGGGACATCCTCGATGCCTTTGCCCAGGCCGCCACCCAGGCCGGCATCCCGGCCACCGAGGATTTCAATAGCGGTAACAACGAGGGCGTCGGCTATTTCGAGGTCAACCAGCGCGCCGGCTGGCGCTGGAACACCGCCAAGGCCTTTTTGCGCCCGACCTGCTACGGCCGGCCCAACTTCGAGCTGTGGACCGGCTCGCAGGTGCAGCGGCTGACGCTGGACCGCGGCGTCGACGGCGCGCTGCAGTGCAGCGGCGCCGTGGTGATGACGCCGCAGGGACTGGAGACCGTCGCGCTGGAGCCCGGCGGCGAGGTCCTGCTGGCGGCCGGCGCGATCGGCTCGCCGCAGATCCTGCAGCTCTCCGGCATCGGGCCGGCGGCACTCTTGCAACAGCACGGCATCGAGGTCCGGCAGGAGCTGCCCGGCGTCGGCGCCAATCTGCAAGACCATCTGCAGATCCGCGCGGTCTTCAAGGTGGCCGGCGCCAAGACCTTGAACACGCGGGCCGCGAGTCTGTTCGGCAAGGCGCTGATCGGCCTGGAATATGCGTTCAAGCGCAGCGGGCCGATGAGCATGGCGCCCTCGCAGCTGGGCGCCTTCGCCAGGAGCAGCCCGGACAAGAGCTGGCCCGATCTGCAGTACCACGTCCAGCCGCTCTCGCTCGATGCCTTCGGCGAGCCGCTGCACGGCTTCAATGCCTTCACCGCCAGCGTCTGCAATCTGAACCCGACGAGCCGGGGCACGGTGCAGATCCGCTCGGCCGATCCGCAGGCCGCACCGGCGATCGCGCCCAACTATCTGAGCACCGAGCAAGACCGCCGCATTGCCGCCGACAGCCTGCGGCTGACCCGCCGCATCGTCGCGCAGCCGGCGCTGGCGCCCTACAAGCCCGAGGAGTTCAAGCCCGGCCCGCAGTACCAGAGCGATGAGGAGCTGGCCCGCCTGGCCGGCGATATCGCGACGACGATCTTCCACCCGGTCGGTACCTGCAAGATGGGGCGCGCCGATGATGGGCTGGCCGTGGTCGACAGCCGGCTGCGGGTGCGCGGCGTCGCGAGGCTGCGCGTCATCGATGCCAGCGTGATGCCCAGCATCACCAGCGGCAACACCAACTCGCCGACCTTGATGATCGCCGAGCGGGCGGCGGCGTGGATCAAAGAGGAAGGCACTCTGCGCGCGTAGCGAAGGTGGCATCAACCTATGCTGGGCATGCGCCCAGCGAGGTTACGCAGCGTGAAAGATGCTGACACGCTTTGGCCAGCATCCCCATAGAATGGTTTGACCATGGATGGCACACGCATCACTGTTGCACTTGATGACCAGTCGGGAGGCTTTGAGGTAGGCCCCGATCGGGTGCTTCTGGGCGACCTTGTCCGATTCTCCGCAGACGTGAAGGAGTTTCTTCAGGGGGACGGCAAGGAATTGGATGCACGTAATCTTGAGGTCCAGGTCATACAGGGTTCATTTGCGCTCCAGACATTCCCGCTTGTCGGTGTTCCGAAACTGTTCAGTGACTTGCGGTCGCTTTACGACAGTGAATTGATGGGCGTCATCGATATCAAGCGCAAGGCTGTCATGGAGCGTTGGCAGAAAGCCGCTCGGAATGTTCGAGGGCTGACCTACAAGATTTCCGCTCCCTTCCTTGATCGCCCGCTCGTCGTCAGCGCGCAGTCGGACTTTCGTGCTGATGATGCCGACCACTGGGTCGTGGTGGAGCGCTACGTCCGAGGCGAGATACAAGAGGCCGGCGGTTCAAGAAGGCCCAACGCCCACGTCAAGCTTCCTAGCGGCAATGTGCTGATTGTCGAGACCGACAAGGAGCTACTCCGCACGGACAAGATCAATCGCTTGTACAAGACGGCAATGCTTCGCATCAAGGCTGAGTACAACGTCAAGACGCGAGAGCTACGTAATGCCCGGCTGCTTGGCTTCGTTGAATACGCCGCGGATGTGGATGAAGCGGACATCGCGAGGATGACCCGCCACGGCGCTGAGGCCTGGAAAGATGTTCCGGATGCCTCCGCCTGGGTCGATGAGTTGCGCGGGGGGGCGCATTGAATAGCGTCCTGCTGGACACCAGCTTTCTCATCACAGTCACAGACCCGAATCGGCGGCATCATGCCGTTGCTCTTCAGTATTTTCGGGAGTGCGTCCAGCGACAGGTACCGATGTTCCTGTCGACGGTTGTCGTCTCTGAATTTCAGGTCAAGCAGGCCTACACCACCCTGCCACTTCGAAACCTCATTGTTCTGCCGTTCAACATTGATCATGCGGAGCGTTGCGGGACCTTGATTGCGCAGTTTCCGCGTGACCAAGGAGATGATCGCGTGCGGGTCAAAGATGACATCAAGCTGATCGCTCAGTGTGATATCGAGGGAATCAGTCACATCCTTTGCGAAGATCACAACACGCTCGCGAAGTACCTCCAACGCGTGGAAGCCGGACCAACGCCATCGATCAAAGCCGTCTTGTTGAAAGATGGCTATGACGCCGCTTGGTTTGACGGTGGTCAGATGGCTTTGGATCCATTTAGCGACGCTGGTTGAGCTTAGGCTTTTCCGCGCGTGGACAGGGGCTGGTCTGCATGACATGTCCCTTTGGGCAAGCTGAAGCGTTACTTCGACCCTACGGCGAAGTCAGCCCATGCCCTTGGCCATCAGCGAGGCGCACAGGCTCAGCGGCAGCAACAGGCCCAGCTGCAGATTCAGGCTCAGTCGCACGCGCCGGTGCTGGGCCGCGCTGACCTGCGGTGCGCGGCCGGCCTTCAGCTCGGCACCCCAGCGGATGAAGGTGACGGTGGGGATGATGGACAGCAGGCCGATCGCGACAAACAGGCCCAGCTTCAGATGGAAGAAGGGGTTGGCGCTGTAGAAGGCCCAACCCTTCTCGAAATGGTAGGCGCGGGCGAAGCCGGCCAGCAGCAGGGTCACGGCGCTGAGGCCGTAGATCCGGTCGACCTGGGCCAGGCGCCGGGCCTCTTGCAGGCTGGGCGTCGGGCCGAAGCTCAGCCATTGATAGGCCAGCGCCGCGACGATGCCGAACACGGCCAGGAAATGCACAAAGGCGACGAGGGCGTTGATCAGCATGGCGGGCGGCGGCTGGGGCCGGACTGTGACGATGGCCGCCACTGTGCCGCAGCGCGGCGTATCCGTCCGGCCAAGTCATCTTGACCCTGGACGAAGTGCGA
>NZ_JAQOWX010000190.1:487-5910 GCF_028462495.1 Paucibacter sp. XJ19-41 | reverse complement strand
GGCCTGGCCGCACTGATGCGCCGGCTGCTGGAGCGCGCGCCCCAGCGCCTGACGCGCATCGCGGTGGCCGGCGGCGACAGTTCGGGCGCGGTGGCCAGCGCGCTGGATATCGCGGCCTTGAGCGTGGTGGCAGGTCTTGCCCCCGGTGCGCCGCTGTGCCGCGCCTGGTCGGACCACAGCGCACGCGATGGCTTGGAGATCGTGCTGAAGGGCGGCCAGATGGGCGGCGCCGACTTCTTCGCCGAGGTGCGGCAGGGCAAGAGCAGGCATGTGTTAACTTCCGCCGCGCCATGACAGCCGCCGAATCCCCCATCCACCGTCGCAAGCTCTATCAGGAGGTGCTGGACCGCCTGATGGAGCGCATCCGCAGCGGCGAGATCGCGCCCGGTGCGCAGCTGCCGGCCGAGCGCGAGTTGATGGAGTTCTACGGCGTCGGCCGGCCGGCGGTGCGCGAGGCCCTGCAGGCGCTGGAGCGCTCGGGCATTGTCGAGATCAGCCATGGCGAGCGGGCTCGCGTTGTCGTGCCGACGGCCGGCAGCCTGATCGAGCAGATCGCCGGCGGCGCCCGTCACCTGCTGCATATGCAGCCGGACAGCCTGGAGCATCTGAAGGAAGCGCGCATCTTTCTGGAGACCGGCATGGCCCGCCTGGCGGCCGAGCGGGCGACCGAGGACGACATCGCGCGGCTGCGCCAGCGCCTGGACGAGCACCGCGCCTCGATGGCCAATCTCGGCAAGTTCCTTGAGTTCGACATGGCCTTTCATCGCGAGATCGCCCGCATCAGCGGCAACCCGATCTTCCCGGCCATTGTCGAGGCCTTGTTTGGCTGGGCCAGCGAGTACTACCAGCCCCTGGTGCGCGCCCCCGGCGCCGAGGAGCTGACCTTGAGCGAACATCGGCGCATCGTCGAGGCGATTGCGGCCCGCCAACCGGCCGCCGCCGAGCAGGCGATGCGCGAGCATCTGACGCGGGCCAATGCGCTGTATCGCCAACTTGGCGTGGCCGGCAAGCCGCAGCGATGAGCATGATGTCGCCGCTGCAACAAGAATGGACCCTGCTGCAACAGCAGCACGAGCAATACGAACGCGGCGCGCTGCTGATCAAGCTGGCCGGCGTCGCGCTGTTCGCGCTCGGTCTGGCCTGGCGGATCGGCCCGCATTGGCTGGGCCTGGTGGCGCTGCTGCTGTGGGGGCAGGAGGCGATGCTGAAGACCTACCAGGCCCGCATCGCTGCGCGCCTGCTGCGCGTCGAGCAAGGCCTGCTGCCGGCTGCCGCGGCAGATCGGCAAGCGCTGCCGGCCTTCCAGCTGCACAGTGAGTGGGCCGCGTCCCGGCCCGGCGGGCTGGCCCTGCTGGGCGGCTATGCGCGCAGCGCCTGCAAACCGACCGTGGCCTTTCCGCACGCGCTGCTGCTGCTGGCCAGCCTCGCGCTGATCCTGTGCTGACCCTGCGCTGAAAGCCTGCGGCCCGCGTGCGGGCCTGTTGCATGATGGTGGCCTCGTGTCCTGGAGCCTCGTCATGCCTCAATCCCGCAGCGCCAATGCCGTCCGCCTGGAATTTGCCTCGGCCTCCCTGGTCCACACCAATCTCTCCGGCGCGGCCTTCAGCGGCGATTTCCTGTGGGTCGCCGGCGATGAGGCCTGCGGGGTGGACCGGCTGCGTCGGCTCGAGCCGGTCGGGGCCGAGCGGCTGCGCTTCGGCGAGGCCCGCGATTTTCCGCTGGCCGACTTGCTGGACCTGCCCGGCGCTGCCGACGAAGAGGCCGATCTGGAGGGCCTGGCCGTGGTGGACGACTGGCTCTGGCTGGTCGGCTCGCACGGGCTCAAGCGCAAGAACATCAAACCCGGGCGCGACGATGCCGAAAATGCCAAGCGCCTGGCCAAGCTCTCGCTCGACGGCAACCGGCGCCTGCTGGCCCGGGTGCCTATCGAGGCCGGTGCCGATGGCTCGCCCTGCCTGGTGCGCGAGGCTCGCGATGGCCGTCGCGCGCAGCGCCTGAAGGGCGATGCCGAAGGCAATCAGCTGAGCCGGCTGCTGGCCGATGACCCGCATATCGGCCCTTTCATGGCCATTCCGGGCAAGGACAACGGCTTCGATATCGAGGGCCTGGCGGTCGTCGGCCAGCGCCTGCTGCTGGGCCTGCGCGGCCCGGTGCTGCGCGGCTGGTCGGCGCTGCTGGAGATCGAGGTCGAGGCGCGTGGCGAGCAGCTGCGGCTGCTGCCCCTGGACGAGCAGGGCAGCCTGTATCGCAAGCATTTTCTGCAGTTGCAGGGGCTGGGCGTGCGCGATCTGCATTTCAGCGGCGACGACCTCTACATCCTCGCCGGGCCGACCATGGTGCTGGACGGGGAGATCCGCCTGTTTCTATGGCCCGGTGCACGCGCCGCGCTGGCGGCCAACAGCGCGCCGGTGCGCTTCGAGGCGACCGCGCTGAGCGAAGCCATCACCTTGCCCCATGGCCAGGGCTGCAACCGCGCCGAAGCGCTGTGCGCCGTGCCGCCGGAGCTGTTGGCGGGCAAGCCCGGCTGGCTGGTGCTCTACGACGCGCCGGGCGAGGACCGCCGCGACGGCGAGCTGACGGTGTTCGGCGACCTGCTGCGGCGCGCCTGAACCGCTCAGGCCTTGGGGTAGAGAATCATCTGCGTGCAGCGGAAGACTGCCAGTGTCTTGCCGCTGTCGCGATGCTTGACGACGGCGTCCCAGACCTGGGTCGTGCGGCCCAGGTGCACACCGGTGGCCTGGCAGTCCAGCATGCCCTCGCGCGCCGTGCCCAGATGGTTGGACTTCAGCTCGACGGTGGTGAAGTTCTGCGCGCCCTCGGGCAGGCTGGCGATGCAGCCATAGCCACAGGCGGTGTCGGCCAGGGTCACGAGGCTGCCGGCATGCAGATAGCCGTTGGGCGCCATCAGATGCGGGGCCACGGCCAGCTCGGCGCTGACCGCGCCCGGCGCGACGGCGGTGATCACGATGCCCAGATGGCCGGGCAGCTTGCCTTCGCCGCGTTGATTGAAGTGCTCGGGGGTGGGCGTCATCGCAGAGTGATCCTGTGGGCGGTCGGGAGCGCCATTGTGCCGCCCGACCGGTCCTTTTACTTGGCGCCCACCGTCACCCAGCGCACTTCCAGCCAGTTGTCAGGGCGGTGCACCACCGCGACATGGCTGCGCGCTGCCCATGGAATGAACTGGCGGTGCAGCGGGATGTAGTGGACCTGCTCGGCCTGGCGCTTGAAGACCTGCTTGATCAGGGCCTTGCGCTTGTCGGCATCGGGTTCGACGCTGGAGGCGGCGGCCAGCGCGTCGAGTTCGTCGTCCTTGAAGTTGCCGCGGTTGTACTCGCCGACGCCCTTCTCGCCGCGGTTGCGGTAGTGCGAGGTGAAGATGCTCTCGGGGTCGGTGATCGAGCCGCCCCAGCCGAACAGATAGATCGAGGTGTCGAGCTTCTCGACCTTGTTGAAGAACTGTGCCTTCGGTTGGGCCAGCACCTTGGTCTTGATGCCGATCTTGGCCCATTGCGAGGCCAGGGTCACGCAGATGCGCTCGTCGTTGACATAGCGGTTGTTGGGGCAATCGAGCTGCACCTCGAAGCCCTGCGGGTAGCCGGCCTCGGCCAGCAGCTTCTTCGCGGCCTCGGCGTCAAAGGGCAGGCGGCGCTCGATCTCGGGGTCGTTGAAGCTGCCCCGCGGCGAGGGCACGACCGCGCCGGTGGGCGCGGCCTGGCCATTCATCCGCTTGGTCTTGATGGTCTCGATGTCGATGGCCTGATAGAGCGCGCGGCGCACGCGCTGGTCCTTCAGCGGGTTCTTGCCCTTGACGCTGCTGTAGAGCAGCTCGTCGCGGCCCTGGTCCAGGCCGAGGAAGATGATGCGGTTCTCGGGGCCGTTGATGACCTTGACGCCCGGCGTGACGGCCAGCTTCTCCAGATCGCGCGGCGAGGGGTCGAGCACGAAATCGACCTCGCCCGAGACCAGCGCGGCGGTGCGGGTCGCGTCGCTCTTGATCGGCGTGTAGACGATCTCCTGCACATTGCCCTCGATCTTGCCCCAGTAGCCGGGGTTGCGCTTGTAGACCGTCTTGTTGTCCGGCGCGCGGCTGACCAGCTGGAAGGGGCCGGTGCCATTGGTATTGAAGGCGGCGTAGCTCTCTTCCTTGTTCGCGAAGTCCTGGGTTTTGGTGGCCTTGTTGGCCTCGGCCCAGCCCTTGCTCATGATGTAGAGCGTGTTGATGTGCTCAAGGAAGATCGGGTTGACCTTGGGCAGATTGAACTCGACGGTCAGCTCGTCGAGCTTGCGGGCCGTGCCCAGCGCATTGGCGTCGACGGCGATCTGCGAGCTGGGCTGCTTGGCCCGCTCCAGCGAGAACACCACCTCGTCGGCCGTCAGTGCCCGGCCGTCATGGAACTTGACGCCGGGGCGCAGCTTGAAGGTCCATTTCAGCGGGCCGTTCTGCTTCCATTCGGTGGCCAGTTGGGGCACCAGGTTCAGCTGCTTGTCGCGCGCGATCAGGAATTCATAGACCTGGCCGTTGAACACATTGGTCAGCGACTCGTTCTGCGCATAGGGGTCCAGGGTCAGCGGATCGCCAGCGCCGGCCCAGCGCAGGGTCTGGGCCTGGGACAGCAGGGCGGCGCTCAGCAGGCTCAGCGCCAGCAAGGTCTTCTTGGTCAACACAGCTCCTATGAATATCGGTCAGCCAGTCTACGCAGAGCCGCCGGCCCGCATGCGCGCAATGCCTATTTGCTTATGCGCATAGCGCGCAAAGCGGCTTGGCGGGGCGTCATCGGCCGGTCGAGAAGCTCACCGATACTCGGGGTCTTCCGTCATACCCTAGAGTGCAAGGAATCCCATTGCGCTCCGACAGACCCTGCATGACCTTTGCTGTCCGCCTCCTTTTCTCCAGGCTTGTGCTGAATGTTTCGGCCTTGTTGTTCCCCCTGCTGGCCGCCGCCCAGGGGGCGGTCGTCACCACCGAGCAGGTGCGCGCCGAATTGGTGGCCCATGCGCCCGAGGGCCTGGAGCCCGGCAAGCCGGCCTGGCTGGGCCTCTTGATCAAGCATCAGCCGCACTGGCACACCTACTGGCGCAATCCCGGCGACTCCGGCCTGCCGACGCGGATGGACTGGCAACTGCCGGCCGGGGTCACGGTCGGCGAGATCCAGTGGCCGACGCCGCAGCGCCTGCCGGTCGGCCCGCTGGTCAATTACGGCTACGAGGGCGAGCTGCTGCTGGCCGTGCCGCTGACCATAGGCCCCGAGTTCAAGGGCGGCAGCCTGAAGCTGCAGATGCTGGCCGATTGGCTGGTCTGCAAGGAGGTGTGCATTCCGGAGTCGGGCGAGTTTTCGCTGGAGCTGCCGGCCGCCGCCGCGACGGCCGGCCATGCGGCGCAGTTCGAGCGCGCCCGCGCCGGCCTGCCGCAGGCGCTGCAGGCG
>NZ_JAQOWX010000190.1:0-307 GCF_028462495.1 Paucibacter sp. XJ19-41 | reverse complement strand
GCCGCAGGCGCTGCAGGCGCGCATCGCAGCCGCGGTCGAGGGGCCGCAGCTGGCCCTGCGCATCGACGGTCTGCCGGCCGCCTGGCGCGGCCGCGAGCTGCAGGCCTTCCCCGAGGAGGCCGGTGTGTTCGACCATGCCGCCGCGCCGACCCTGCAATGGGAGGGCGAAGTGCTGAAGCTGCGCCTGCCGCTGTCGGCCCAGCGCAGCGAAAGCCCGGCGGCCCTGCAACTGGTGCTGCGTCCGGCCGGTGAACCTGGCGCGCGCCTGGCCTATGCCGTCGCGGCCTGGCCGGCCGGCGTGGCCGCC
>NZ_JAQOWX010000019.1:0-65454 GCF_028462495.1 Paucibacter sp. XJ19-41 | reverse complement strand
CGCTGCCAGCCAGGCGGCGCCGCGCATGCCGGTGGCACCGCCGACCACCAGCACATCGCCCCAGCTGCCCTTGTGACTGGCGTGCCCGCGCGGTCCGCTGAGCCGCCGCCAGTCGCGCAAGGCCTGTCGCCCCAGCAGCCGCGCATCGGCGCTGCCGGCCGGTGCTTGGCCCAAATCGTCCCACCAGATCTCGCCGCACAGGCTGCGGCCCTCGGCCGTGAACAGGCCGGGCTTCAAGCTCAGCAGCGCCAGCGTGTGCTGCGCCTGCACGCTCAGTGAGGCCCGGCCGCTGTCGCCATCCATGCCGCTGGGCAAGTCCACCGCCAGCGTCGGGGCAGGGTGGTGGTTGATCAGGCGAATCGCCTCGGCGGCGGCGCCCTCGGGCGCGCGGCTCAGCCCCAGGCCCAGCAGCGCGTCGATCAGCAGATCGGCCTTGGGCGGACTGGTCGGCAGCACCGTCTCGATCGCCAGGCCGGCCGCCTGCGCCTGCTGCAAGGCCCAGGCGGCATCGGGTGGCGCGGCGCGGCCGGCGGTGCTGCACAGGCTGATGCGCACCTGCTTGCCGGCGGCCTGCAGCAGCCGAGCGGCCACCAGGCCGTCGCCACCGTTGTTGCCGGGCCCGCACAGCAACCAGATCTGGCGGGCATGCGGCTGCAGTGCCAGCGCCAGCTTGGCGACGGCGGCGCCGGCGCGCTGCATCAGCGCATGAGGCCGGCTTGTCTGCAAGGCCTGGGCCTCGATCGCGCGACTGCTGGCCGTGCCATGCAGCGGCAGGTGCTCGAGCGATCGCAGGGCGGGGCGCATGGGGGCAGATTAGCGCAAACGGCCGATGTCCAGGCCTTCGACATCGACGCCCGGTGATCGGCCCGCGAGCTGGTCGGCCAGCACGCGCGCCGAACCGCAGGCCAGCGCCCAGCCGCTGCTGCCGTGGCCGAGGTTCAGCCAGACGCCGGCCGCACCGCTGGCGCCCAGCACCGGCGGGCCATCGGGCAGCATCGGGCGAGCGCCCTTCCAGCGCTGCGCCTGCGTCGTGTGCGTGGCGCCGGGAAACCAGTCGTGCAGCACCTTGTGCAGGGTGGAGATGGACTTGGCATTGAAGGCGGCCGGGTCGCCGCCCAGCTCGGCGCTGCCGGCCACGCGCACGCGCTGGCCGATGCGGCTGATCGCGACCTTGTAGCGCTCGTCCATCAGGCCGGCGCGCGGGCCCAGATCGGGGTGGGCCTCGAGCTGGCGCAGCGGTGCGGTGATCGAGTAGCCGTGCACGGCGGCCAGCGGTAGCTTCAGGCCCAGTGGGCGCAGCAGCGCGGCCGAGCCCATCGCGGCGCAGACGATGATGGCGTCGAAGCGTTCCTGCTGCGGCTCGATCGGCTGGGGCAGGGTGGACGGGCCTTCGCGGCTGGCGGCCTCGTTGCGCACGATCTGACCCTCGTCGGGCGGCGTGTACTCATGCACCAGCAGCGGCGCGCTGCCCGGCTCAATGCGGCGCACCGTCGTGTGGAAGCGAAAGCGCACGCCCAGGCGCTGGGCCTCGCCGCGCAGCAGATGGGTGAACTGGCGGCAGTTGCCGACCTCGTCCTGCGCCAGATGAATGCCGCCGGCCAGCGCGGTGTCCGGATTCAGGCCCGGCTCGACGGCCCGGCACTGCGCGGCGTCCAGCAGCTTGTGGGCCACGCCCAGCTCGCCCAGCAGTTGCAGGCCTGGCTGGGCGGCGGCGAGCTCGCGCGCGCTGCGCAGCAGCACCAGATAGCCGTCGGCGCGCTCGTAGTCCAGCTGCAGCTGCTGGCGCAGCGTGCGCAGGCGCTCGGCGCTGTAAGCCGCCAACCCATGCATGCGGCGCCGGTTCGTGGCATGGGTTTTGGGCTTGCAGGCTCGCCACCAGCGCCACAGCCAGGACAGCGTAGCGGCGCTCGGCGGGCCGCCCAGCCGCGCCGCGGCATGGCTGGCGAACAGCTGGCGCAACAGCTTGGCTGGCATGCCCGGTGCGGCCCAGGGGCCGACATAGCCGGGCGCGACGATGCCGGCGTTGGCAAAGCTGGTCTCAGCCGCGACGCTGCCGCTGCGCTCGAACACGGTGACCTCGTGGCCGTCCGCGCCGAGCTCGTAGGCGGTGCTGACGCCGATAATGCCGGCGCCTATGACTGCGATGCGCATCTCAGTCTCCCCGCTTCCGGTCGGCAGGCTCGGCTGCCACGGTTTCTTGCATCGCGTCGGCGGCTCGCACGGGGCCGCTGTGCAGGCCTTGCGGGGCGCCGCTCAGGTTATGGGGCATGGGTCGTGTATACTCTTTGGGTTTTGCTGTTTGCGAGTCTGCTCATCCGGGCGGGAGGCAACGCAAAACTAATCGCAAACCGGCTATCGAAAGGTGTTGCTGCTGCTTGAAGTGTGCAGGGCAATTCGAGCCGGATTTTAGACACAACCTTCGGAGTTACCCATGTCCGTTACGATGCGTGAAATGCTGGAAGCCGGCGTCCACTTTGGTCACCAAACCCGCTTCTGGAACCCCAAGATGGCCCCGTATATCTACGGCCATCGCAACAAGATTCACATCATCAACCTCGAGAAGACGCTGCCGGCGTTCGAAGAGGCGATGAAGTTCGTGCGCCAGCTGTCCGCCAAGCGCGGCACCGTGCTGATGATCGGCACCAAGCGCCAAGCCCGTGAAGTCATCGCCCTGGAAGCCCAGCGCGCCGGCGTGCCTTATGTCGACCAGCGTTGGCTGGGCGGCATGATGACCAACTTCAAGACGGTCAAGGGTTCGCTGAAGAACCTGAAGGACATGCAAGCCCAGGTCGACGCCGGCACCCAGCCCGCGATCAAGAAGGAAGCGCTGATGTTCCAGCGTGACCTGGCCAAGCTGGAAAAGAACATCGGCGGCATCCAGGACATGGGCGCCCTGCCGGACGCGATCTTCGTGATCGACGTCGGCTATCACAAGATTGCCGTGGCCGAAGCCAAGAAGCTGGGCATTCCGGTGATCGGCGTGGTTGACACCAACCACTCGCCCGAAGGCATCGACTACGTGATCCCCGGCAACGATGACTCGGCCAAGGCCGTGGCCCTGTACGCCAAGGCTGTGGCCGACGCGGTGCTGGAAGGCCGTGCCAACGCCGGCAACGAGCTGGTGCAAGCCGTGGCCCCGGCCGGCGACGAGTTTGTGGAAGTCAGCGAAGGCGCTTAAGCCTTCAGCGCCTGGGCGAGAGGGGGCTGAGTTCAGCCCCCTTTTTTCAAAGCAAATGCAAAGGGTGCGGTGGGGCGAAAGCACACGGCGCTCGCAAGAAACGGAGAAAGAAAATGGCTGCTATTACCGCAAGCATGGTCGGCGAACTGCGCGCCCGCACCGATGCACCGATGATGGAATGCAAGAAGGCCCTGACCGAAGCCGAAGGCGATCTGGTCCGTGCCGAGGAAATCCTGCGCGTCAAGCTGGGCAACAAGGCCGGCAAGGCCTCGTCGCGCGTGACCGCCGAAGGCGTGGTTGCCACCGCTGTGGTCGGTGCCAATGGCGCGCTGCTGGAAGTCAACTGCGAGACCGACTTCGTCTCGAAGAACGATGCCTTCCTGGCTTTCGTCAACGCCTGCGCCGGCCTGATCGCCGAGCAGGCGCCGGCCGATGTGGCCGCGCTGTCGGCCCTGCCGCTGTCGCAAGAAGGCTTCGGCCCGACCGTGGAAGATGTGCGCAAGGGCCTGATCGGCAAGATCGGCGAGAACATGTCGATCCGCCGCTTCCAGCGCTACGCTTCGGGCGCCAAGCTGGCTTCCTATCTGCACGGCACCCGCATCGGTGTGGTGGTCGAGTTTGACGGTGACGAAGTCGCCGCCAAGGACGTCGCCATGCACATCGCCGCGATGAAGCCGGCCGCGCTGTCGTCGGCCGATGTGCCGGCCGAGCTGGTCGAGAAGGAGCGCAAGATCGCTGCCGAGAAGGCTGCCGAGTCCGGCAAGCCGGCCGACATCGTCGCCAAGATGGTCGAGGGTTCGGTGCAGAAGTTCCTGAAGGAAGTCTCGCTGCTGGACCAGGTCTTCGTGAAGGCCGCCGATGGCAAGCAGACCGTCGGCGCGATGCTCAAGGACAAGGCCACCACGGTGAAGGGCTTCACCCTGTACGTGGTGGGTGAGGGCATCGAGAAGAAGGTGGACGACTTCGCCGCCGAGGTGGCCGCTCAGGTGGCCGCCGCCAAGGGGCAATAAGCCCCGGCAGAAATAAAGGGCGCCAGTGGCGCCCTTTACACTTGTGCCCGCGACTTTGGACCCACGAGGTCTGGAAGAATCGCGGCACTCAACAGCATTGACGAGGTAAGAATGCCCGCGCATAAACGCATCCTGCTCAAACTCTCCGGCGAGGCCCTGATGGGCGACGACGCCTACGGCATCAACCGTGCCACCATCGTGCGCATGGTGCAGGAGGTGCGGGAGATCACGCAAATGGGTGTCGAGGTGGCCGTCGTGATCGGCGGCGGCAATATCTTCCGCGGCGTCGCCGGCGGCTCGGTGGGCATGGATCGCGCCACCGCCGATTACATGGGCATGCTGGCCACGGTGATGAATTCGCTGGCCCTGGCCGACACGATGCGCCAGGAAGGCATGACGGCCCGCGTGATGTCGGCCATTGCGATTGAACAGGTGGTTGAGCCCTATGTGCGCCCGAAGGCCTTGCAGTACCTCGAAGAGGGCAAGGTGGTGATCTTCGCGGCCGGCACCGGCAATCCCTTCTTCACGACTGACACCGCTGCCGCGCTGCGTGGCGCCGAGATCGGCGCCGAGATCGTGCTGAAGGCTACCAAGGTGGACGGTGTCTACAGCGCCGACCCCAAGAAGGACCCGAACGCCACGCGCTACTCGCGCATCAGCTTCGACGAGGCTATCGCCAAGAACCTGCAGGTGCTGGACGCCACCGCCTTCGCGCTGTGCCGCGACCAGAAGCTGCCGATCAAGGTGTTCAGCATCTTCAAGCCGGGTGCGCTCAAGCGCGTCGTGATGGGCGAAGACGAGGGCACGCTGGTCCACGTGTGAGGCGGGTCCCGCGTTAGAGACTAAGACAGAGCAAGGTCAAGAATCATGAGCACTGCAGATATCAAGAAGACGGCCGAACAGAAGATGGCCAAGTCGGTGGAGTCCTTCAAGAGCGAGTTGCAGAAGATACGCACCGGTCGCGCCCACCCTGGCATCCTCGACCAGGTCAGCGTCGACTATTACGGCTCCATGGTGCCGATCTCCCAGGTGGCCAATGTCACCCTGGTCGATGCCCGCACGATCAGCGTCCAACCCTGGGAAAAAGGCATGGGCGCCAAGATCGAGAAGGCGATCCGCGAGTCGGATCTGGGCCTGAATCCCGCCACCCAGGGTGATCTGATCCGTGTGCCGATGCCGGCACTGACCGAAGAGCGCCGCCGCGACCTGACCAAGGTGGTGCGCAATGCCGGTGAAGACGCCAAGATCGCGGTGCGCAATCTGCGCCGCGACGCCAACGAGCAGGCCAAGAAGCTGCTGAAGGACAAGCTGATCACCGAGGACGACGAGCGTCGCAGCACCGACGAGGTGCAGAAGCTGACCGACCGCACGATCGCCGAGATCGACAAGCTGATCTCCGGCAAGGAAGCCGAGATCATGGCGGTTTGAGCGGAAGCGCTGCGGTGACTATCGAGAGCAAGGCGGTCCCCCGCCACATCGCCATCGTGATGGATGGCAATGGCCGCTGGGCGAAGAAGCGCTTTCTGCCGCGCTTCTTCGGCCACAAGCAGGGCGTCGATGCCCTGGTCAAGGTGGTGCAGGCCTGCATCGACCGCGACATCGAGTATCTGACCGTGTTCGCCTTCTCCAGCGAGAACTGGAAGCGGCCCAGCGACGAGGTCTCGGGCCTGATGGGCCTGGTGCTGGCGGCAGTGTCGCGCTATCTGGCGCGCATGGGCGCGATGGGGGTGCGCATCCGCATCGTCGGCGACCGCGAGGCGGTGTCAGACAAGCTGCGCAATGCCTGGAACGAGGCCGAGGCCTCGACCCGCCACAACAGCAAGCTGACGCTCAACGTCGCCTTCAACTACGGCGGCCGCTGGGACATCGTGCAGGCCACCAAGGCTGCGATCAAGGCCGGCGTGCCGGCCGAGGAGATGACCGAGGCCAAGCTCGGCGAGTTCATGGCGATGAGCTATGCGCCCGACCCGGACTTGTTCATCCGCACCGGTGGCGAGGTGCGCATCAGCAACTTCATGCTCTGGCAGGTGGCTTACACCGAGTTCGTGTTTTCCGACTGCCTGTGGCCGGAGTTCGGCGAGGCCCAGCTGGATGCGGCGATCGCCGCCTTCCGTGCGCGTGATCGGCGCTTTGGCGGCGTCAAGGAAGTGCCGGCTGCGGTTGGCGCCTGAGCATGCTCAAACAGCGCATTCTCACGGCCCTGGTGCTGCTGGCGGTCCTGCTGCCGGCCCTGTTCGCGGCCTCGCCCTGGCCGTTCGCACTGCTGACCCTGGTGATGATTGCCACTGCCGGCTGGGAGTGGTCGCGGCTGAACGGTCTGCCCGGCCTGCCGGCCCTGCTGTTCGGCGCCGGTATTGCCGGCCTTTGTGCCGGGACCTTGCTGGCCATGGGCCTGAGCGCACCGCCGGCCTGGTGCTGGTGGCTGGCGGCCCTGATCTGGGTGCTGGGCGGAGCCTATGCGCTGCGCGGCGGGCCGGCGGCCTGGCCGCAGGCTTCCAAGCCCTTGCGGCTGATTCTCGGCGCGCTGGCGCTGTGGGCGGCCTGGCTGGCGATGGCCCAGGCCAAGGCCGTCGGCATCAATTTCCTGCTGTCCATCTTCTGCCTGGTCTGGATGGCCGATATCGCGGCCTATTTCGGCGGGCGGACCTTCGGCCGTCGCAAGCTGGCGCCGGCGATCAGCCCCGGCAAGAGCTGGGAGGGGGTCTGGACCGGCATGCTGGGCGTGCTGCTGCTGGGCTTTGCCTGGGCTTTTGGCATCGATCGCCATCTGGCGGTCGATTCGCCCAGCCTCTATCAGCTCCTGCTGCGGGCTCAGGCCTTGCCCGTTGGTGTGCTGGCCCTGCTGTTCCTGAGCTGCATGAGTGTGGTCGGCGATCTGTTCGAGTCCCTGATCAAGCGGGCCGTCGGTGCCAAGGACAGCAGCCAGCTGCTGCCCGGCCATGGCGGCGTGCTGGATCGGGTCGATGCCTTGCTGCCGGTGTTTCCGCTGGCCCTGGCCCTGAGTTCTCTGAGTCATCTGAAATGAATCTGTCCCAACGTCAGCGTGTTTGCGTGCTCGGCGCCACCGGCTCGATCGGCGTCAACACCCTGGACGTGCTGGCCCGCCACCCGGACCGCTACGAGGTCTTCGCGCTCAGCGCGATGAGCCGGGTCGACGAGCTGGCCGTGCAATGCCTGCAGCATCGGCCCCGTTTTGCCGTGCTGCCCGATCCGGTCCTGGCGGCCCAGCTGCGCAGCCTGCTGCGTGAGCAGGGCTTGAAGACCGAGGTGCTGGACGGCCCGAACAGCCTGGCCGAGATCGCCGCCCACCCCGAGGTCGATGCGGTGATGGCCGCCATCGTCGGCTCGGCAGGCCTGGCGCCGGCCATCGCTGCCGCGCGCGCCGGCAAGAAGCTGCTGCTGGCCAACAAGGAAGCCATTGTGCTGGGCGGCGCGCTGTTCATGCAGGCGGTCGAGCAGGGCGGCGCCAGCCTGCTGCCGATCGACAGCGAGCATTCGGCCATCTTCCAGTGCCTGCCCGAGGACCGCTCGACCTGGCATCAGCGGCTGGACCACATCGTGCTGACCGCGTCCGGCGGCCCTTTCCGCCAGCGCGATCCGGCCAGCCTCGCGGCGGTCACGCCGGACGAGGCCTGCGCTCATCCGAACTGGGTGATGGGTCGCAAGATCTCGGTCGATTCGGCGACCATGATGAACAAGGCGCTGGAGGTGATCGAGGCACGCTGGCTGTTCGGCCTGAGGCCCGAGCAGATCAAGGTCGTGATCCATCCGCAAAGCATCATCCATTCGATGGTGGTGTGCCGCGACCAGTCGGTGCTGGCCCAGCTCGGCACGCCCGATATGCGGGTGCCGATTGCCTACGGCCTGGCCTTCCCGGAGCGCATCGCGACCGGTGCCAAGACCCTGGACCTGGTCGGCGGACCCTCGCTGACCTTCGAGGAGGCCGATGCGATCCGCTTCCCCGGCCTGCACCTGTCCTGGCAGGCCTTGCGCGCCGCCGAGGGTGCGACCGCAGTGCTGAACGCCGCCAACGAGGAGGCGGTTGCCGCCTTCCTGGAGCGGCGCCTGCGCTTCGACCAGATCCACCAGATCAACCAGCGCAGCCTTGAGGAGCTGCATCCCGAGGCCGGTGAATGTGCCAGCGTCGAGGGCCTACTGGCGCTGGACCAGCGTGCCCGCCGTCATGCCCGGGCGCTGATGCAGGGCCTGGCCGCGTGATGGTCACGATCCTGGCTTTTCTGCTGACCCTGGGCGTGCTGATCGTCGTGCACGAATGGGGGCACTACCGCGTGGCCAAGGCCTGCGGCGTCAAGGTACTGCGCTTTTCGGTGGGCTTCGGCCGCGTGATCTGGCGGCGCCAGAACGGGCCCGATGCCACCGAGTTCACCTTGTCGGCCCTGCCGCTGGGCGGCTATGTGCGCATGCTCGACGAGCGCGAAGGCCCGGTGGCGCCGCACGAGCGCGCCAAGGCCTTCAACAACAAGCCGCTGCGCCAACGCGCCGCCATCGTTGCGGCCGGCCCGGTGGCGAACTTCCTGCTGGCGATCGCCCTGTTCGCGGCGGTCAATCTGATGGGTGTCGAAGAGCCCAAGCCCGTGCTGGGCGCGCCGCTGGCCGGCAGCCTGGCCGAGCGCGCCGGCATGCGCGTCGGTGACTGGGTGCAGGCGACCTCGCGCGATGGCCAGGACTGGACCGAGCTGCAGTCGCTGCCCGAGCTGCGCTGGCAGCTGACCCAGGTGCTGTCCGATGGCGGCAAGCTGCATCTGAGCGTCAGCGATGCGCAAGGCCATGGCCGGCGCGTGCTGGTGCTCGATACCGAGGCCTTGCGTGGCCGCGAACTCGATGCGCAGTTGATGCGCGAGGTGGGCCTGGGCGGTGCCTTCAGCGAGCCGGTGCTGGGCGAGCTGGTGGCCGGCGGTGCCGGCGAGCAGGCCGGGCTGCGGCGCGGCGACCGGGTGCTCAGCGTCGATGGCCGGCCGGCCGGTGATGCGGCCGCGCTGCGCGAGCTGATACGCGCCAGCGCCCAGGGCGTCGAGGGCGAGCGAGCGCCCGCGATGCAGTGGCAGGTCGAGCGCGCGGGTCAGGTCTTGATGCTGGAGGTGCGGCCGCGCATCGTCAACGACGCCGGCCAGCGCCTGGGCCGTATCGAGGCCATGCTGGGTTCGGCGCCCGAGTTGGTGACGGTCAGCCATGGGCCGCTGGACTCGCTGTGGCTGGGTGCCAAGCGCACCTGGGACGTCTCGGCGCTGACCCTGACGACCTTCGGCCGCATGCTGATCGGCGAGGCCTCGCTGAAGAACCTCAGCGGGCCGATCACGATTGCCGACTATGCGGGCCAGTCCGCCAAGCTGGGCCTGACCCAGTACCTGAGCTTTCTCGCGCTGGTCAGCGTCAGCCTGGGCGTGCTGAACCTGCTGCCGCTGCCGATGCTCGATGGCGGACACCTGATGTATTATCTTTTCGAGGGTTTGAGCGGCCGCCCCGTTTCGGAATGGTGGCTCCGGCAGCTGCAACGCGCTGGCGTGTTGGTCATGCTGCTGATGATGACTCTGGCCCTTTCCAATGACATGGCCCGCCTGCTGGGCCTGCACTGATCTCACATGTCCTCATCTCATTGCAAGTCTGCGCTGATGCGCCCGTCAATCCTGGCTTTGGCGTTGGCCGCCGCGCTGCAGTCGGGCGCCGCCTGGGCCGTCGATCCTTTTGTGCTGAAGGACATCCGCGTCGAGGGTCTGCAGCGCACCGACCCCGGCACCGTGTTCGCATCGCTGCCCTTCCGCATCGGTGACACCTATAACGACGAGAAGGGCGTGGCTGCGCTGCGCGCGCTGTTCGCGACCGGCCTGTTCAAGGATGTGCGCATCCAGATCGATGGCGACTCGGCCGTGGTCGTGATCGAGGAGCGGCCCATCATCGCCAATGTCAGCTTCATCGGTCTGAAGGAGTTCGACACCGAGGCGCTGACCAAGTCGCTGAAGGACGTGGGCATCGGCGAAGGCAAGCCCTTCGACAAGGCCCTGGCCGACCGCGCCGAGCAGGAGTTGAAGCGGCAATACCTGACCCGCAGCCTGTATGGCGCCGAGGTCAGCACCACCATCACGCCGCTGGAGCGCAACCGCGTCAACGTCAGCTTTGCCGTGACCGAGGGCGAACCGGCCAAGATCGGCGAGATCCGCATTCTCGGCTCCAAGGTGTTCTCGGAGAGCACCTTGACCGGCCTGCTCGAGCAGACCACCAGCGGCTGGCTGACCTGGTATACCAAGACCGACCGCTACTCGCGCGCCAAGCTCAACGCCGATCTGGAGACGCTGCGCTCCTACTATCTGAATCGCGGCTATCTGGAGTTCGCCGTCACCTCGACCCAGGTGACGATCTCGCCGGACAAGCAGAGCATCAATATCGCGATCACCGTCAACGAGGGCCAGCCCTACACGGTGACCGAGGTCAAGCTCGAAGGCGAGTTCCTCGGCCGCGAGGAAGACTTCAAGAGCCTGATCGCGCTGAAGCCCGGCGAGCCCTATCGCGGCGAGGCCGTGGCCCAGACGACCCGGCTCTTTACCGATCTTTACGGCACGTATGGCTACGCCTTTGCGCGCGTCGAGAGCCGGCCCGAGATCGACCGCGCCACCGGCCAGGTGGTCGTGACCTTTGTGGCCGAGCCGCAGCGCCGCGTCTATGTGCGCCGCGTCATCATCTCCGGCAACACGCGCACCCGCGACGAGGTGATACGCCGCGAGTTCCGCCAGTTCGAGTCGGCCTGGTACGACGGCCGCCGCATCAAGGCCTCGCGCGACCGCGTCGAGCGCCTGGGCTATTTCAAGGAAGTCGAGATCGACACCACCGAGGTGCCCGGTGCGCCCGACCAGGTTGATGTGACGCTGACGGTCGAAGAGCGCCCGACCGGCAACATCATGGTCGGCGCCGGCTACTCCAGCGCGAACAGCCTGTCGCTGTCGGGCTCGATCAAGCAGGACAATGTGTTCGGCTCGGGCAATTACCTGGGCATCGAGGTCAACACCGCCAAGACCGGCCGTGCGCTGGTGCTCAGCACGGTGGACCCGTATTTCACGGTCGACGGCGTGTCGCGTGCGATCGATCTGTTCTACCGCACGACCAAGCCGATCAACACGCTGGGCGAGGAGTACGAGCTGGTCAGCCACGGTGCCGCCGTGCGCTTCGGCGTGCCCTTCTCCGAGGTCGACACGGTGTTCTTCGGCCTTGGCTACGAGCTGACCCGCATCACCACCTCGGCCGGCCTGCCCAATAGCTACTTCCTGTTCCGCCATCAGTTCGGCTCGTCCAGCATGGCGATCCCGTTCACGATCGGCTGGCAGCGCGACGACCGCGACAGCATCCTGTCGCCGACCTCGGGCAAATACCAGCGCGTCAATCTGGAGCTCAGCGCGGTCGGCGATTCGCGCTATATGCGTGCCAATCTTCAGTACCAGCACTACATCCCGCTGGGCAACAAGTTCACGCTGGGCCTGAACAGCGAGCTGGGCTGGGGCAAGGGCATCGGCGGTCGCCCCTACCCGATCTTCAAGAACTTCTATGCCGGCGGCCTGGGTTCGGTGCGGGTCTTCGAGGCGAATTCGCTCGGCCCGGTCGACGTGACCGGCTCCTATTCGGGCGGCAGCCGCCGTATCAATGTCAACGCCGAGCTCTATGTGCCCGTTCCAGGGGCTGGCAATGACAAGACCTTCCGCTTGTTCGGCTTCATGGATGCCGGCAATGTGTGGCGCGATGGTGAGAAGATCACCGGCGACTCGGTACGGGCCTCGGCCGGTATCGGTTTGAGCTGGCTTTCTCCCATGGGGCCGTTGAAGATGAGCTATGGTTCGCCGGTGCGCAAGAAGCCCACGGATAGAATCGAGAAATTCCAATTCCAGATCGGGACTGCATTCTGATGAAGAGCAAGCTGTTGAAATCGGTGGCCTTGGCCGCCATGGTGTGTGCATCGACGCTGTCGGCGCAGGCGCAAGAAGTGAAGATCGGCTACGTCAACAGCGAGCGCGTGATGCGTGAGGCCAATCTGGCCAAGGCAGCACAGCTCAAGCTGGAGGCCGAGTTCGGCAAGCGCGAAAAAGAGCTGAAGGATCTGGAAACCAAGCTGCGCGGCGCCGCCGACAAGCTGGAGAAGGATGCCCCGACGCTGGGCGAGGCCGAGAAGACCCGCCGCCAGCGCGATCTGGTCGAGGCCGATCGCGACCTGCAGCGCAAGCGCCGCGAGTGGCAGGAAGACCTGACCCAGCGCAAGAACGAAGAGCTGTCGGTGCTGGTCGAGCGGGCCAACAAGGTCATCAAGCAGATCTTCGATGCCGACAAGTACGACCTGATCGTGCAGGATGCGCTGCACGCCAGCAACCGCATCGACATCACCAAGAAGGTGATCGACGCGCTCAACTCGCAGAAGTGAGCTTCAGCGCCCCGCTGAACGAAGTGATCGCCGCCCTGGGCGGCGATCTTGTTGGTGCCTCCGATCTGCGCATCGCGCGCATCGGGCCGCTGGAGGGCGCGGACGCCGCCACCATCGCCTTTCTGGCCAACCCGCGCTACCGCTCGCAGCTGTCGGCCAGCCAGGCCGGCTGCGTGATCGTGGGCCCGGCGATGGCCGAGGCCGCCGCCGAGCGCGGCGGCGCCTACATCGTCACGCCCGACCCCTATCTCTACTTTGCCCGGCTGACCCAGTGGTGGGCCGCGCGGGTGCGTCCGTCCGCGCCGGCCCGCATTCACCCGAGCGCGGTGATCGATCCTGATGCCGAGCTGGGCGAGGGCGTGGACATCGGGCCGTTGGCCGTGATCGAGGCCGGTGTGCGTATTGCTGCCGGCGCGCGCATCGGCGCACACTGCGTGCTCGAGCGCGGCGCCAGCGTCGGCGCCGACAGCCGATTGGCGCCGCGCGTCACGCTGGGCTTTGATTGCCGCATCGGTGCGCGCTGCATCGTGCACAGCGGCGCGGTGATCGGTGCCGACGGCTTCGGCTTCGCGCCCACAAAATCGGATGACGGGCAGGGCCGCTGGGAAAAGATCGAGCAGCTCGGCGCGGTCGTCATCGGCGACGATGTCGAGATCGGTGCCAACAGCTGCATCGACCGCGGTGCGCTGGGCGACACGGTGCTGGAAGATGGCGTCAAGCTCGATAACCTGGTGCAGATCGGTCACAACGTGCGCGTCGGCGCCCACACGGCGATGGCCGGCTGCGCCGGCGTGGCCGGCAGTGCCGTCATCGGCAGGCATTGCACGGTGGGCGGTGGCGCCATCGTGCTGGGCCATCTGAGCCTGGCCGACGGCGTGCATGTCTCGGCCGCCACCGTCGTGACCCGCTCGATCGCCAAGCCCGGCACCTATAGCGGCGTGTTTCCCTTCGACGACAATGCGAGCTGGGAAAAGAACGCCGCCACATTGAGACAATTGCACGCGCTGCGTGAGCGCCTGCGGGCGCTGGAAAAGAAGTTATGACGACATCCATGGACATCCATCAGATCCTCAAGAAGATCCCGCATCGCTATCCGCTGCTGCTGGTCGATCGCGTGCTGGAGATCGAGAAGGGCAAGCGCATCCGCGCGCTGAAGAACGTCAGCATCAACGAGCCGCACTTCCTTGGCCATTTCCCGCACCGCCCGGTGATGCCCGGTGTGCTGATGCTGGAAGCGCTGGCTCAGGCCGCCACCGTGCTGACCCTGGTCAGCCTGGATGCCGAGCTGGACGACAAGACGGTCTGCTATTTCGCCGGCATCGACGGCGCGCGCTTCAAGCGTCCGGTCGAGCCGGGCGACCAGCTGGTGCTGGACGTCACCTTGGACCGCGCCAAGGCCTCGATCTACAAGTTCACCGGCAAGGTCTGGGTCGGCGAGGAGCTGGCCTGCGAGGCCGAGCTGATGTGCACGATGCGCCGCATCGACTGCTGAACCCGCCGGAGCGCCGCGCCATGTCCAACATCCACCCGACGGCCCTGATCGACCCCAAGGCCGAGCTGGACAGCTCGGTCCAGGTAGGCCCCTACACCGTCATCGAGGCCGGCGTGAAGATCGCCGCCGGCACGACGGTGGGGGCGCACTGCGTGCTGCAGGGGCCGACGACGATCGGCCGCGACAACCAGATCTTCCAGTTCTGCTCGATCGGTGCGGCGCCGCAGGACAAGAAGTACGCCGGCGAGCCGACGCAGCTGATCATCGGCGACCGCAATGTGGTGCGCGAGTTCTGCACCTTCAACCGCGGCACGACGCAGGACGACGGCATCACTTCGCTGGGCGACGACAACTGGATCATGGCCTATGTGCATCTGGCCCATGACTGCAAGGTCGGCAACAAGACCATCTTCGCCAACAACGCGCAGCTGGCCGGCCATGTGCATGTCGGTGACTGGGCCATCCTGGGCGGCTTCACCGTCGTGCATCAGTTCGTCCATATCGGCGCGCACAGCATGACAGCAATGGGCTCCATCCTGTTCCAGGATCTGCCGCCCTTCATCATGGCGGCCGGCAACACGGCCGAGGCGCGCAGCTTCAACCAGGAAGGTCTGAAGCGCCGGGGCTTCACGCCCGAGCAGATCAATGCGGTCAAGCAGATGTACCGCATCCTCTACCGCCGCGGTCTGACCGTGGCCCAGGCCGAGATCGAGATGGCCGGCCTGCAGGCCTCGCATCCCGAGGCCAAGGACACGGTGCAGCTGATGCGGGACTTCCTGCACGGCGCCACGCGCGGCATCATCCGCTGACACGATGAACGACACCGCGCCCCGCTTTGGCATGGTGGCCGGCGAGGCCTCCGGTGATCTGCTCGGCGGCCTGCTGCTGCCGGGGCTGCGCCAGCGCTGGCCGGACCTCACCGCCCAGGGCATCGGCGGCCCCCGCATGGCCGCCCAGGGCTTCGAGGCCTGGTGGCCGCACCACAAGCTCTCGGTGTTCGGCTATGTCGATGCCTTGCTGCATCTGCGTGAGATCCTGTCTATCCGCCGGCAGCTCGCCGCCCGGCTGCTGGCCGATGCGCCGCAGGCCTTCATCGGCATCGACGCGCCCGACTTCAACTTCGCGCTGGAGGCGCAGCTGAAGGCCGCCGGCATCAAGTCCATCCACTTCGTCTGCCCCTCGATCTGGGCCTGGCGCGGCGAGCGTGTCGACAAGATCCGCCGCTCGGTCGACCATGTGCTGTGCCTGTTCCCCTTCGAGCCCGAGCTGCTGCAGCGCGCCGGCATCGCGGCGAGCTATGTCGGCCACCCGCTCGCCGATGCGATTCCGCTGGAGCCGCCCAAGGCGGCCAGCCGTGCGGCGCTGGGGCTGGGCGAGGGCGATGCTGTCGTGGCCCTGCTGCCGGGCAGCCGCAAGAGCGAGATCCGCTATATCGCCGCACCGCTGCTGCAGGCCGCGCTGCTGATGCAGCGCGCGCGGCCCGGGCTGCGCTTTGTGATGCCGGTGGCGCCGGGGCTGCGTGAGCTGATCACGCCGCTGCTGCCGCCGGGGCTGGATCTGCTGCTGCTCGATGGCCGATCGCACGAGGCGCTGGCCGCCTGCGACATCACGCTGGTGGCCAGCGGCACGGCGACCCTGGAGGCCGCGCTGTTCAAGCGCCCGATGGTGATCGCCTACCGCATGCACTGGCTCAACTGGCAGCGAATCAAGAGCCGGCGCTACCAGCCCTGGGTGGGCCTGCCCAATGTGCTGGCCAATGAATTTCTGGTGCCCGAACTGCTGCAGGACGAGTGCACGCCGGCGGCGCTGGCGCGCGAGGGCCTGGCCTGGCTGGACGATGATGCGCGCTACGCGCGGGCGCAAGCGCGCTTCCAGCAGCAGCACGAGACCCTGCGCCGCAACACGGCTCAGCTGGCCACCGCTGCGATCGCGAAGGTCATCGGCCATGCCTGAATCGATGCCGAAACAGCTGGGCCTGAGCTGGGACGCACCCGGCTTGATCGCCGGCGTCGACGAGGCCGGCCGCGGCCCGCTGGCCGGGCCGGTGGTGGCCGCGGCGGTGATCCTCGACGAGCTGCACCCGATCCTGGGCCTGGCCGATTCCAAGGTGCTGACCGAGAAGAAGCGCGAGCGCCTGTTCGATGAGATCCGCGCCAAGGCGCTGTGCTGCTGCATCGCCGAGGCCAGCGTCGAGGAGATCGACCGGCTCAACATTCTGCAGGCCACGATGCTGGCGATGCGCCGTGCGGTCGAGGGCCTGCGGCTCAAGCCCACCAAGGTGCTGGTCGACGGCAACCGCCTGCCGGTGCTGAAGATCCCGGCCGAGGCCATCGTCAAGGGCGATTCGAAGGTGCAGGCGATCTCGGCGGCCTCCATCCTGGCCAAGGTCACGCGCGACCGCCAATGTCTGGCCATGCACGAGTTGCATCCCGAATATGGTTTCGCCGGCCACAAGGGCTATCCGACCGCCGACCATCTCGCGGCCTTGCGCGCCCATGGCGCGTGCGCCTGGCACCGGCGCAGCTTCGGCCCGGTGCGACAGCTGCTGGAATCCTCATGAGCCAAGTTCTGCACATCACCTCACGCGACAACCCGGTGCTGCAGCGCCTGCGCAAACTCTCGCAGGACGGCGGCGCCTACCGCAAGCTGGGCTCGGTCTGGCTGGAGGGCGACCATCTGGCGCGCGCCTGCCTGCAGCGCGGCCATGCGGTGAGGCTGGCGGTGGTGACCGAGACCGGCTATGCCCAATCACCCGCGCTGCAGGCCTTGGCCGATGCCGCGCCCAAGGTGCTGGTGGTGCCGGACGCTTTGTTCAAGACACTCAGCGGCCTGGAGTCGCCGGCGCAGATCGGCTTCGAGGTTCCCCATGCCGAGGGCCAGGTCTTGACGCCGGGCCTGGACTCGGTGGTGCTGGACCGGCTGCAGGATGCCGGCAATGTCGGCACGATTTTGCGCAATGCGGCGGCGATGGGCTTTCGCCAGATCCTGGCCCTGAAGGGCACGGCCGCGCTGTGGAGTCCCAAGGTGCTGCGTGCCGGCATGGGCGCGCATTTCGGCCTGCGCCTGATCGAGGGCCTGGCCCCATCCGATCTCGACACGCTGGGCGTGCCCCTGGTCGCGACCAGCTCGCATGCCGGCCAGCAACTGCATCAGCTGCAGCTACCCAGTCCTTGCGCCTGGGTCATGGGCCATGAAGGGCAGGGCGTGCAGCCCGAGCTGATGCAGCGCTGCGCGCTGACTGTGGGCATTCCGCAGCCGGGCGGCGAAGAGTCGCTGAATGTCGGCAGCGCGGCGGCGATCTGCCTGTACGAGTCGGCGAGGCAGCGCCTACAGGGCTAGCGCGATCACGCCGCCGGCGATGCAGCCGGCGCCCAGCAGTCGCCAGTGGCGCTCATCCTCCTTGAGCAATTGCCCACCCAGCAGGGCCGCGACCAGCATCGACAGCTCGCGCATCGGCGCCACCCGTGACAGCGGTGCGAGTTGCATCGCGTACAGCACCAGCAGATAGGCCGTCGGGCTCAGTGCCGCCATCATCAGCACATAGGGCCACTGTCGCTTCAGCGCCGGCATGAAACCGGCGTGGTCGCGCAGCACGGCGGGCAGGGCGAAGGGGAGACGGAAGACATTGCCTACCCAGGAGATCAGCAACGGAGAGACCAGCAGCACCTTGATCGCATAGGCGTCCACCACGGTGTACGCGGCAATCGTGAAGCCGGTCAGCGCACCCCAGAGAATGCCTAATCGTCGGCGCGTGCGGGTTTCGGCGCTGCTGCCGCTGCGCCACAACTCCGGACCGGCCGCGATCAGCACGATGCCGGCCACGATGGCAGCCAAGCCCAGCGCGCCATGCAGGCCGAGGCTTTCGCCCAGCAGCAGTACGGCGGCGAGACTGGAAAGCAGCGGGCCACTGCCGCGCGCCACCGGGTAGACGATGTTCAGATCAGAGACCCGATAGCCTTTCAACAAGCTATTGAAGTAGGCCAGATGCAGCACCGCGCTGGCCAGCGCGCAGAGCCAGACTTCCAGCGGCCATTGCGGCATTTCCTGCCAGCCCATATAGAGCGCAGCCGGCGCCCACAATACGCTGATGCCAAGGGTGCTGGCCAGGACGAAATGGTGGTCGCCCTTGGCCCTCTTGGCGCCCAGGTTCCATAGCGCATGCAAGACCGCCGCCAGCAGCACCAGCGCCAAGGCGGACAGGGGCATCAGTAGATCAGCCGATCCGGCCGGATGTCGCGCAGGATCGTTGTCGCGATTTCCTCGATGGACTTGTGCGTCGACGACAGCCAGGCGATGCCGTCGCGCTTCATCATCTTCTCGGCCTCGTTGATCTCGTAGCGGCAGTTCAGGATGTCGGCGTACTTGCTGCCGGGGCGACGCTCGTTGCGGATCTGCGAGAGCCGCTCCGGGTCTATGGTCAGGCCGAAGCACTTGCTCTTGTGTGCTACCAGCGAAGCGGGCAGCTTGCCGCGCTCGAAGTCCTCGGGGATCAGCGGGTAGTTGGCGGCCTTGACGCCGTGCTGCATCGCCAGGTATAGCGAGGTCGGTGTCTTGCCGCTGCGCGAGACGCCGACGAGGATCACATCGGCCACATCGAGGTTCTTGGCCGACTGGCCGTCATCATGGGCCAGCGAGAAATTGATGGCCTCGATGCGGTCGTGATATTCCTGGCTGCGGGCGATGTCGGAGAAGCGGCCCACCCGGTGGTTGGACTTGACCTCGAACTCGTCTTCCAGCGGCTCGATGAAGGTGCCGAACATGTCCAGCACGCGGCCGGTGCAGTGGTCGCGCATGATCTTCAGCACATCGCGGTCGACCAGGGTCGCGAACACGATGGCGCGCTTGCCCTCGCGCTCGCCGGTCTCGTTGATCTCGCGCACCACCGCATAGGCCTTCTCGGCCGTATCGACAAAGGGACGGCGCACATGGCGCGGCTTGGTCGGAAACTGCGCCAGGATGGAGTTGCCAAAGGTCTCGGCGGTGATGCCGGTGCCATCCGAGACGAAATACACGGTGCGATTGGGCATAGGGTGCTGCTTCTAAGTGCCTGGACATCATAGTGGCGCTTGCCCGTAGAATCGGTGCCAACATCCCGCGACGCCCATTCTCCATGCAGCCCGCCCGCCTCCTACAAGAATCCAGAAATGGTGGAGCCGTGGCTGTGCGCGTCCAGACCGTGAATCTCACGGTGGGAGCCCCGAATTTTCAACATCACGGAGCCTTCCCATGTCTGCACGTTTTGAGTCGACCGCCCTGGTCGTCCCGTTTGAACATCTGAGAATGAGCGATGTCGAGGTCGTTGGCGGCAAGAACGCCAGCCTCGGCGAAATGATCTCGCAGCTCTCCGCCACCGGTGTGCGTGTGCCCGGCGGCTTTGCCACCACGGCCCACGCCTTCCGCGAGTTCCTCAAGTACGAGGGCCTGGACAAGCGCATCGAGGCGCGCCTGTCCACGCTGGATACCGATGATGTGCGCGCGCTGGCCGAGGCCGGCGCCGAGATCCGCGGCTGGCTGGAGGCGCAGCCCTTTCCGGCCGAGCTGGAAAAGGCCATCCGCAGCTCCTTCGCGCAGCTGACGGCCGACAACCCCGGCGTGTCCTTCGCCGTGCGTTCCTCGGCCACCGCCGAAGACCTGCCCGACGCCTCGTTCGCCGGCCAGCAGGAGACCTTCCTGAATGTGATCGGCATCGAGGAGGTGCTGCACAAGATGAAGGAGGTGTTCGCGTCGCTGTACAACGACCGCGCGATCAGCTACCGCGTGCACAAGGGCTTTGCCCATGCCGATGTCGCGCTGTCGGCCGGCGTGCAGCGCATGGTGCGCTCCGACCTGGGCTCGGCCGGCGTGATGTTCACGATCGATACCGAGAGCGGCTTCAAGGACGTGGTCTTCATCACCTCCAGCTACGGCCTGGGCGAGACGGTGGTGCAGGGCGCCGTCAACCCTGACGAGTTCTATGTTCACAAGCCGGCGCTGAAGGCGGGCAAGCTGCCCATCATCCGCCGCAATCTCGGTTCCAAGCTGATTCGCATGGAGTTTGCGACGCCGGAAGAAAAAGCAGCCTCCGGCAAGCTGGTCAAGACCGTGGACACCGTGCCCGAGGCGCGCAACCGCTACTCGCTGACCGACACCGAGGTGATCGAGCTGGCCAAGTACGCGATGATCATCGAGCAGCACTATCAGCGCCCGATGGACATCGAGTGGGGCCGCGATGGCGTCGATGGCCAGATCTACATCCTGCAGGCCCGGCCCGAGACGGTGAAGAGCCAGGCCGAGGGTCAGGCCGAGCTGAGCTACAAGCTCAAGGGTCAGAGCGCCGTGCTGGCCGAGGGCCGCGCGATCGGCCAGAAGATCGGCACCGGCCCGGTGCGTCTGGTCGAGAGCATTGCCGATATGGGCCGGGTCCAGCCCGGCGATGTGCTGGTGACCGACATGACCGACCCGAACTGGGAGCCGGTGATGAAGCGCGCCAGCGCCATCGTGACCAACCGCGGCGGCCGCACCTGCCACGCCGCCATCATCGCGCGCGAGCTGGGCATCCCGGCCGTGGTCGGCTGCGGCGACGCGACCGAGAAGCTCAAGGACGGCCAGCTGGTGACCGTGGTCTGCTCCGAGGGCGACACCGGCTTCATCTACGACGGCCTGCTGGAGACCGAGGTCAGCGAGGTGCATCGCGGCGAGCTGCCGTACTGCCCGATCAAGATCATGATGAATGTCGGCAACCCGCAGCTGGCCTTCAACTTCGCCCAGATGCCCAGCGCCGGCGTCGGCCTGGCGCGGCTGGAATTCATCATCAACAACAATATCGGCGTCCACCCCAAGGCCATCCTCGACTATCCGAACATCGATGCCGACCTGAAGAAGGCGGTCGAGTCGGTGGCGCGCGGCCACGCCTCGCCGCGCGCCTTCTATGTGGACAAGCTGGTCGAGGGGGTCGCGACGATCGCGGCCGCCTTCTTCCCGCGCCCGGTGATCGTGCGTCTCTCCGACTTCAAGAGCAATGAGTACCGCAAGCTGATCGGCGGTTCGCGCTACGAGCCCGATGAAGAGAACCCGATGCTGGGCTTCCGCGGTGCCTCGCGCTATATCAGCGGCGAGTTCTCCGACGCCTTCGCGATGGAGTGCGAGGCCCTCAAGCGCGTGCGCAACGAGATGGGCCTGAGCAATGTCGAGATCATGGTGCCCTTTGTGCGCACCGTGAAGCAGGCCGAGCGCGTCGTCGCGATGCTGGCCGAGCGCGGCCTCAAGCGCGCCGCCTCGGGCGGCCAGGACGGGTTGCGCATCATCATGATGTGCGAGGTGCCGTCCAACGCCATCTTGGCCGAGGCCTTCCTGGAGCATTTCGACGGCATGTCGATCGGTTCCAACGACCTGACCCAGCTGACCCTGGGCCTGGACCGCGACTCGGGCCTGGAGCAGCTGGCCGGCGATTTCGACGAGCGCGACTCGGCCGTCAAGGCCCTGATCTCGCGCGCGATCACCGCCTGCCGCGCCACCGGCAAGTACATCGGCATCTGCGGCCAGGGCCCCAGCGACCATCCGGACTTCGCCGACTGGTTGGCCCAGGAGGGCATCGTCTCGATCTCGCTGAATCCGGACTCGGTGATCGAGACCTGGCAGCGGCTGGCCAAGCGCTGAGCCGCTTGAATTAAAGAAAAAAGCCCGCGACGGCGGGCTTTTTTCTTGCCGGGGACCGGCCTCAGCGGTCTGGCGAGCCGACCACCGCCAGGGTCTGGGTGCCGGTGACGATCATGCGCACCATGATGACCAGGTGCTCGGTCAGCTCGGGCAGCTTGTCGTGCGGCATGTCCATCGCGGTGGAGCCGATCGCGAAGACCAGCCGGGTGATGGCCTTGGCGGTCAGCGCCGGTTCGTAGAGGCCGGTGTTGTTGGCCTTGGCAAAGCGGATCAGGTCGACGCGCAGCTCTTCCTCGAAGAACAGCAGTTGCCGGTCCACCGCATGCTTGAAGGCGTCCGAGCCGACCGTGCCCTCGCGCAGCAGGATGTGCAGCAGCCGGTCGTCCGAGCGCAGCTGCTCCATGAAGGCCTGGACGGCGCTGCGCACCACGGAGCTGCCGTCGCTGGCGCGTCGCCGTGCCTCGCCGATGATGTCGCGCAGCGACTGGCCGGCCATGTCGATCAGGGTCACGGCCAGCTCGTCCATATCGCGGAACTGGCGGTAGAAGCTGTTCGGCGCAATGCCGGCTTCGCGGGCCACCTCGCGCAGGCTCAGGGTCGAGACGCTGCGGTGCGGCCCGACCAGCTTCAGCGCGGCCTGCACGATGTCCTCGCGCGAAATCACCGCCTTGCGGCCCGGGCCCGGGGGGGCGAGGGGGTCCGGCAAGGTGTCGGCGGGGCTGAGTAGAAGGCTTGTCATGGTGGTGTGCGAGAGTGCGCATCATACCGAAGGGCGATTGATATACATCTGTATAGACGAATGTGTTTATGCCCGTATACTGTGTCCCGAATCTTGCCGGCCCCCCTGGGGCTGTGCCGAACGGAGTGTTTTTTCGTGTCTTCTCTTGCTCCAGCGCGCGTCGGATTGCTCCGCCGCCTCGCCAAACCCCTTGTCGACCCGGCTGTCTTTGACTTCTGGCTCGGCCACCTGAACCGCACCTGGACCTGGGAGCGGCCACTGGCGCGCGTGGTCGAGCGGCGTGACGAGTCCTCCGACGCCGTCACGCTGGTGCTCAAGCCGAATCGCCACTGGCGCGGTTTCAGGCCCGGCCAGCATCTGAATATCGGTGCCGAGATCAAGGGCCGGCTGGTGACCCGCAGCTACAGCCTGACCGACATCCCCCGCCGTGACGGCCGCATCGCGATCACCGTCAAACGGGTCGCGGGTGGGCTGCTGTCCAAGCATCTGTGCGAGCAGGTCCAGGTCGGCGATGTGCTGCCGCTGGACCAGGCTTATGGCGAGATGGGGCTGCCGGCCAAGCCGCAGGGCGACTGGCTGTTCCTGGCCGCCGGCAGCGGCATCACGCCGCTGATGGGGCTGACCCGCGCGCTGGCTGCCGATGGCATGCCGGCCTCGCTGACCCTGATCTACTGGGCCCAGACGGCCGAGCAGCTGTGCTTTGCCGAAGAGTTGCAAGCGCTGGCGGCCCGCGAGCCGCGCTTCAAACTGCATCTGCAACTGACCCAGGACCCGACGACGCCGGCCACGCGCATCGGTGATGCCCAGCTAGAGGCGCTGCTGGGCCCGCTGACCCAGCTCGGCGCGCTGCAGGTGCTGGGCTGCGGCCCCGGCGGTTTTGTCGAGACGGCGCGCCAGCTGCTGCGCCCGCATGTGCAGAGCTTTCAGGCCGAGGCCTTTTCGCCGGCCGCGCCGATCAATGTCGACAATGCCCATCAGGTCACCTTGCAGCTGCGCCGCAGCGGCCGCAGCCTGACGATCAGCTCGGGCGACAGCCTGCTGAGCGCCCTGGAAGCGCAGGGCGTGCGACCGCCCTCGGGTTGCCGCATGGGCATCTGCCACAGCTGCGTCTGCACCAAGCACGAGGGCCTGGCCCAGAACATCGACACCGGTGAGCGCGATCACGAGCCCAACAGTGCCTTGCGCCTGTGCGTGAGCCGTGCCTGCAGCGACATCAGCCTGGATCTTTGAGAACAAGATGAGCAAATCCCTGACCCGCAATCTCGCCAACGACGAACTGGAGAAGTTCGGCGCCGAGATCGAGGCCCTGCGCGCCAAGACCGTGGCCGATCTGGGCGAGCGCGATGCGCGCTATATCCGCAATATCTTCAAGGCCGTGCGCTGGACCGAATTCGCCGGCCGCGCGCTGCTGATGATCGGTGCCTTCCTGCCGACGCCCTGGCTGATCGGCTTCTGGGTGCTGGGCACGCTGAGCCTGGCACTGTCCAAGATCATGGACAATATGGAGCTGGGCCACAACGTCATTCACGGTCAGTACGACTGGATGGGCGACCCCCACCTGAAGGGCAAGCAGTTCGAGTGGGACATCATCGGCACCAGTGACAACTGGCGCAAGACCCACAACTTCCGCCACCACACCTACACCAATATCCACGGCCTGGACGACGACATCGGCTACGGCGTGCTGCGCCTGTTCCCCGAGCAGCGCTGGACCCCGGCCGCGCTGTTCCAGCCGCTGTATGCGCTGGTCTTCGCCGCGCTGTTCCAGTGGGGCGTCGCGATCCAGGACCTGCGCCTGGGCCAGCTGTTCGGCAAGCGCAAGAAGGCCGCACGCGCCGAGCTGCGCCGCGCCGGCGTGCCGGTGCTCAAGAAGATGAGCCGCCAGCTGATCAAGGACTATCTGATCTTCCCGCTGCTGGCCGGCCCGGGCTTTCTGGTGGTGGCCAGCGGCAATCTGGTGGCCAACGGTCTGCGCAATATCTGGACCTACACCATCATCTTCTGCGGCCACTTCACGACCGATGTCGAAACCTTCCCGAAGGGCGTGCTGAAGAACGAGACCCGCGCGCACTGGTACTGGCGCCAGATCCGCGGCTCGTCGAACCTGGCGGGTGGTTTTGTGCTGAACACCCTGTCCGGCAATCTGAGCCACCAGATCGAGCACCATCTGTTCCCCGATGTGCCGGCCAACCGCTATGTCGAGATGGCGCCGGTGGTGCGCGATATCTGCAAGCGCTATGGCGTGCACTACAACACCGGCTCGCTGCCCGTGCAGTTCGGCCAGGTGATCTGGCGCATCCTGCGCCATGCGTTGCCCAGCCGCCCGCGCGCCAGCCGCCTGGCCAGCGCGAACTCCTAAGTCCTGACCGTCCGGGCGAGGGGCGTGCGCGCCCCGGGTTCGCCGCTATAGCCGCGGCGTGCGGGCGCCCGCATGATGCCGGCTTGAAAACAAGAGCCCGCGCGTGAGCATCCCCACCGCCCCGTCCGCCACCGCCACGCCCGCCACAGGATTGAAGGCGCGGCTGAACCGCATCTATGCCTGGTACACGCTGGGCTTTGTGCTGTTCGTGCTGCTGCTGGCCCTGCTGGAGCGGCTGGGTCTGTCCAAGAGCTGGATAGGCTTTTCCTTTCTGTTCGCCACCGTCGGCGTCTACGCCGGTATCGGCGTGCTGAGCCGCACCACCGACGCGACCGAGTACTACGTGGCCGGCCGCCGCGTGCCGGCCTTCTACAACGGCATGGCCACCGGGGCCGACTGGATGAGCGCGGCCAGCTTCATCGGCATGGCGGGCACCCTCTACCTGTCCGGCTACAGCGGCCTGGCCTTTGTGCTGGGCTGGACCGGCGGCTTCTGCCTGGTGGCCCTGTGCCTGGCGCCCTATCTGCGCCGCTTCGGTCAGTTCACCGTGCCCGACTTTCTGGGCGAGCGCTACGGCAGCAATGCGGTGCGGCTGATCGCGGCGCTGTCGGCGATCGGTGTCTCCTTCATCTATGTGGTCGCGCAGATCTATGGCATCGGCCTGATCACGACGCGGCTCTCGGGCCTGACCTTCGAGATCGGCGTTTTCGTCGGCCTGGGCGGGGTGCTGGTGTGTTCGTTTCTCGGCGGCATGCGGGCGGTCACCTGGACCCAGGTGGCGCAGTACATCATCCTGATCATTGCTTACTTGGTGCCGGTGATCTGGCTCTCGGTCAAGCAGACCGGGGTGCCGGTGCCGCAGGCCGTCTATGGCTACCAGGTGCAGAAGATCAGCGAGCGCGAGCGCGAGCTGGTGAGCGATCCGGCCGAGCAGCAGGTGATCCAGGTGCTGCGCGAGCGGGTGCAGGCCTATGAGCGCAAGCTGCGCGATGTGCCGGCGGCGCTGGCGCGCGAGCGGGCCGAGGCCTTGCGCCATGTCGCCCGCCTGAAGGCCGAGGATGCGCCGCTGGCGCAGATCCAGGCGGCCGAGAAGCGGCTGGCGGCCCTGCCCAAGACGCCGGCCGAGGCGCGCGAGCTGTGGCTGCGGCTGATGGCTGCCGACGAGGCCCGCGCCAGGCCGCTGGCCGGCATGCCGCCGCATGCCCAGGCCTTCGCCGGCGACCCGGCCGGCGATGCCCAGCAGGTGCAGCTCTTCGATGAGTCGCGCCGCAACTTCCTGGCCCTGGTGTTCTGTCTGATGGTGGGCACGGCCGGCCTGCCGCACATCCTGAACCGCTGCTACACCACGCCCTCGGTACGCGAGGCGCGCGAGTCGGTCGGCTGGTCGCTGCTCTTCATCGGCCTGCTGTACTTCACGGCGCCGGCGCTGGCGGTGATGGTCAAGTTCGAGGTCTTCAACACCCTGGTCGGCACACCGTTCGACCAGTTGCCGGGCTGGATCGCGCAGTGGGGCAAGGTGGACCCGGGCCTGCTGTCGGTCAGCGACATCAATCGCGACGGCATCCTGCAGCTCGGCGAAATGTATATCGGCAGCGATATCGTGATGCTGGTGACGCCCGAGCTGGCCGGGCTGCCCTATGTCGTCTCGGGCATGGTGGCGGCCGGCGGGCTGGCCGCCGCGCTGTCCACCGCCGACGGCCTGCTGCTGACGATCTCGAGCGCACTGGCGCATGACGTCTACCACCGCATCATCAACCCCCGTGCCTCGGCGACCCAGCGGGTGATGATCTCCAAGACCTTGCTGCTGCTGACGGCGCTGGCCGCGGCGGCGGTGGCGGCGCAAAAGCCGGCCGACATCCTGCTGCTGGTGTCGGCGGCGTTTTCCTTTGCCGGCGCCGCCTTTGTGCCGGCCCTGGTGCTGGGCGTGTTCTGGAAGCGCGCCAACCGCTGGGGCGCGATGGCCGGCATGCTGGTGGGCCTGGGAGTGACGGCCTACTACATGATCACCGCCCATCCCTGGCTGCATGCGGCGCTGAAGCTGCCCGGCGTGCCCGAGCTGTGGTGGGGCATACAGCCGATCTCGGCCGGCGTGTTCGGCGTGCCGGCCGGCGCGGCGGCCATCGTCATCGTCAGCCTGCTGAGCCCGGCGCCGCGCCGCGCCCAGCAGGAGTTTGTCGATGCGGTGCGCATGCCACCCTGAGCGGTCGAGAAAGAGGGCTTCAAGGTCTCTGGCCCATGGCGCATTGCGGCCGCATCGCAGTTCGCGTTATACTCGCGGGCTTTCCCCCTTGCCGTACCCACGATTGCTGACGCTGTGGGGCGGCTTCCTCAGGCCGGATGGGTTCACGAGAGCCCAGCGGTCTGGAATCCACAAGGAGTATCTATGCGTCATTACGAGATCGTTCTGCTGATCCATCCGGATCAAAGCGAACAAGTTCCGGCCATGCTGGAACGCTACAAGGGCCTGATCACCGCTGGCGGTGGTGCTGTGCATCGCGTCGAAGATTGGGGCCGCCGTCAACTGGCCTACCTGATCCAGAAGCTGGCCAAGGCCCATTACCTGTGCCTGAACATCGAGTGCAGCAAGGAAACCTTGGTTGAGCTCGAGACCGGCTTCCGCTTCAACGACGCCGTGCTGCGTCACCTGACCGTGGTCAAGCCCAAGGCTGAGACCACCCCGTCGGTGATGATGAAGTCGGTCGAGCGTGAAGAGGCCCGCAAGGCGCCTCAGCAAGAAGCCCACGCCTAAGCGCGGGTGACGCTCGCGCCGCCCACCGCGCAAACGCCGGTGAATCAACTGGTTTTGCAAGCGCAGCTGCTTGAGCTGGGACTGATCAGATACACGCCGGCCGGCCAGACGGCCCTGGACTTCAGCTTGAAGCATGAATCCCAGGTGCAGGAAGCAGGCAGGCCCCGCAAGGTCTCGATGGAGATACGTGCGGTGGCCATCGGTGAGATCTGCAAGCGCATTCAGGCGCTTGGTGTCGGAGGCAATGCCCTGTTCACGGGTTTCCTCAGCGCCATGCGCAACGGTCGTGGAACGATCTTCCACATCACCGCCCTGACGCCAAGTCCCACGCCACATTGTTCGAATCCGGATTGAATTGAAAGAGGTCTAATATGCCCCCGCCACGTGGTAAAGGTCGCTTCTCCAAAGACAAGAAGCCCAAGCGCAACCAACAATCGCTGTTGTTCCGCCGCAAGCGTTTCTGCCGCTTCACCGTCACCGGTGTCGAGCAGATCGACTACAAGGACATCGACACCCTGCGCGACTTTGTCGGCGAAAACGGCAAGATCACGCCCGCTCGTCTGACCGGCACGCGCGCTTTCTTCCAGCGTCAGCTGACGGTTGCCATCAAGCGCGCGCGCTTCCTGGCCATGCTGCCGTACAGCGACCAGCACAAGGTCTGAGGAGACACCCAACATGCAAATCATCCTGCTTGAAAAGGTCGCGAACCTCGGCAGCCTCGGCGACGTCGTCAAGGTCAAGGACGGCTACGCCCGCAACTTCCTGATCCCGACTCGCCAGGCACGCCGTGCCACGGCCGCCGCGATCAAGGAATTCGAAGCCAAGCGCGCCGAACTGGAAAAGGCCGCCGCCGAGAAGCTGGCCGCCGCCCAAGCCCTGGGCGACAGCATGAACGGCAAGACCGTGCGCATCAGCCAGAAGGCTGGCGTGGACGGCCGTCTGTTCGGCTCGGTCACCAATGCCGACATCGCCGATGCACTGAACAAGCTGGGCTTCGCCGTGAGCAAGTCGCAGATCCGTCTGCCGCTGGGCCCGCTGAAGGCCGTCGGCGAGTTCGCCGTCAGCGTCGCTCCGCACACCGATGTGGTGTCGGAAGTGACCGTGCAAGTGGTTGCCGAAGCCGAGTAATCAGGCCAAGCCCTAATGGTCAACAGCCGATCAGGCTGTTTTGATCGAGAAAGCCGATGACTGGTCAGTCATCGGCTTTTTGCCTTCTGGGCGGATGAGTTGTTCATCCGCTATTCAGCGCTTTTGCACAGCTTTATCCACAGAGCCCTGAAACCGCCATGTCTGCGATCTTCTCCTCTGCTCCTACTCCCAGCGGTCACGATGACGAAGTGGCCCGCCTGCGCGTGCCGCCGCACTCGGTCGAAGCCGAGCAAAGCGTGCTCGGGGGGCTGCTGATCGACAACACGGCCTGGGACCGCGCCGGCGATATGCTGACCGACGCCGACTTCTACCGCTACGAGCACAAGCAGATCTATGCCGCCATCGGCAAGCTGATCAATGCCGGCAAGCCGGCCGACGTCGTGACGGTGTTCGAGGAGCTGACCTCGCTGGGCAAGGCCCAGGACTGCGGCGGCCTGGCTTATCTGAACGATCTGGCGCAAAGCGTGCCGAGCGCCGGCAATCTGCGCCGCTATGCCGAAATCGTGCGCGAGCGCGCGGTGCTGCGCAAGCTGGTCAGCGCCAGCGACGAGATCGCCAGCGCGGCGCTCAATCCGCAGGGGCGGGCGGTCAAGGACATCGTCGACGAGGCCGAAGGCAAGATCTTCCGCATCAACGAGGAAGGCAATCGCAGCGGCCAGGGCTTCCAGAGCATGGACAACCTGGTCGTTGCCTTGATCGACCGTGTCAACGAGCTGGCCGAGAACGGCGCCGAGGACGTGACCGGCGTACGCACCGGTTTCTACGACCTCGACAATATGACCGCCGGCCTGCAGCCCGGCGACCTGATCATCCTGGCCGCGCGCCCCTCGATGGGCAAGACCGCCTTCGTGGTCAATATCGGCGAGAACGTCGCGATCAACGAAGGCCTGCCGGTCGTCATCTACTCGATGGAAATGGGCGCGGCCCAGCTGGCGCTGCGTATGGTGGGCTCGGTCGGTCGCATCGACCAAAGCCGCCTGCGCCTGGGCCGGCTGGCCGACGACGAATGGGGCCGGCTGTCCGAGGCGGTCGACAAGCTCGGCAAGGCCCACATCTACATTGATGAAAGCCCCGGCCTGTCGCCCAGCGAGGTGCGCGCCCGCGCGCGTCGCCAGGCCCGCATCAGCGGCCAGCTCGGCCTCATCATCATCGACTATCTGCAGCTGATGAGCGGCAACGGCGGCAACGAGGAAAACCGGGCCACCGTGATCGGCGAGATCTCGCGCGGCCTGAAGGCGCTAGCCAAGGAGCTGAAGTGCCCGGTGATCGCGCTCTCGCAGCTGAACCGCTCGGTCGAAACCCGGCCCGACAAGCGGCCGATGATGTCCGATCTGCGCGAGTCCGGCGCCATCGAGCAGGATGCCGACATCATCATGTTCATCTACCGCGACGAGTACTACACCAAGGACGAATGCAAGGAGCCCGGCGTCGCGGAGATCATCATCGCCAAGCAGCGTAACGGCCCGGTCGGCACGGTCAAGCTGGCCTTTGCGCGCCAGCACACCAAGTTCGAGAACCTGGCACCCGGCTATGTGAGCCCCGGCGGCGACGAGTACTGAGCGAGCGCTCGACAAGTGGCGGAATACTGTATAAATTAACAGTATGCCAATCAAGCAGCCCGCCCCGAGTCAAGCCACCGTCCAGAAGGGGCGGGGCAGCGCCTGGCAGATCGCCCACCGTTTCGAGCGCGCCGAGCGCGAGGTCTTCGATGATGGCTGGGGCACGCTGGACCAGTGCGCCGAAGAGGAGCATCTGGCGCCGCAGACCGAGATCATCGAGGAGCGCGCGCGCAGCATCATCTCCAGCAACCAGTCACCCGACATCAGCTTCGATCGATCGATCAATCCCTACCGGGGCTGTGAGCACGGCTGCATCTACTGTTTTGCGCGGCCGACCCACAGCTATCTGAACCTCTCGCCGGGTCTGGACTTCGAGACCAAGATCATCGCCAAGGTCAATGCGGTGGAGCGCCTGCGCGCCGAGCTAAGCAAGCCGGGCTACCGGCCGCTGTCCCTGGTGCTGGGCACGGCCACCGACGCCTACCAGCCGGTGGAGCGGCGACTGGGCCTGACGCGCGGCCTGATCGCGCTGCTGAGCGAATGCCGCCACCCGTTTTCGCTGGTCACCAAGTCATCGGGCGTCGAGCGCGATCTGGACCTGATCGCGCCGCATGCGGCGCGCGGTCTGGCCTCGGTCTATCTGTCGATCACCACCCTGGACCCCCAGCTGGCGCGGCTGATGGAGCCGCGTGCCGCCGCGCCGCAGCGGCGCTTGCGCACGATCAAGGCCCTGGCCGAGGCGGGCGTGCCGGTCGGGGTCAGCGTCTCGCCGCTGATCCCTTTTCTGAATGAACCGGAGCTGGAACGCATTCTGGAGGCCGCCGCCGAGGCTGGCGCGAGCAGCGCCTTCAGCATCCCGCTGCGCCTGCCCTGGGAGGTTAATCCGCTGTTCCAGGAATGGCTGCAGCGCCATTACCCGGAGCGCGCCGCGCGGGTGATGGCGCGGCTGCACGATATGCGCGGCGGACGCGACAACGACGCCCGCTTCGGTACCCGCATGACCGGCGAAGGCCTGTGGGCCCAGCTGATGCAGCAGCGCCTGCGCAAGGCCTGCGAGCGCCTGGGCCTGGGGCGCGAGCGCCGCGTCGTGGACCTGAGCCAGTTCCGGCCGCCCGACGACGGCCAGGCCCAGCAGACGCTGTTCTGATTACTTGAACAGGTCCTTGACCCTATCGGTCCAGCTCTTGGCATTGGGCGAGTGGCGCTCACCGCCGTCGCGCAGGCTCTTGTCCAGCTCCTTGAGCAGCTTGCGCTGGTGCTCGGTCAGCTTGACCGGTGTCTCCAGGCTGATGTGGCAGTACAGATCGCCCGGGTAGCTGGAGCGCACACCCTTGATGCCCTTGCCGCGCAGGCGGAAGGTCTTGCCATGTTGCGTGCCCTCGGGCAGCTCGATCTCGGCCTTACCGCCCAGGGTCGGCACCTCGATGCTGCCGCCCAGCGCCGCCGTCGTGATCGCCACCGGCATCGTGCAATGCAGATCGTCGCCGTCACGCTCGAAGATCTCGTGCTGCTTGATGCGGATCTCGATATAGAGATCGCCGGCCGGCCCGCCATTGACGCCCGGCTCGCCATTGCCGGCCGAGCGGATGCGCATGCCCTCGTTGATGCCGGCCGGGATCTTGACCTCTAGCGTCTTGCTCTTCTTGACCTTGCCTTGGCCGTTGCAGGCCGTGCAGGGGTCGGGAATGATCTTGCCGGTGCCGTGGCAATGCGGGCAGGTCTGCTGGATGCTGAAGAAGCCCTGGCGCATATGCACCGTGCCCGAGCCATTGCAGGAGCCGCAGCTCTTGGCGCTGGTGCCGGGCTTGGCACCGGAGCCGCTGCAGGTCTCGCAGCCTTCCCAGCTAGGGATGCGGATCTGGGTTTCCTTGCCGCGCGCGGCCTCTTCCAGCGTGATCTCCATCGCGTAGGACAGATCGCTGCCGCGATAGACCTGCTGGCCGCCGCCCGCACGCCGGCCGCCGCCCTGCTGGCCGCCGAAGATGTCGCCGAAGATGTCGCCGAAGGCCTCGGCGAAGCCGCCAAAGCCTTCCGCACCGGGGCCGCCGCCGCGGTTGGGGTCGACGCCGGCATGGCCGTACTGGTCATAGGCCGCGCGCTTTTGCGCGTCCGACAGCATCTCGTAGGCTTCCTTGGCCTCCTTGAACTGCTCCTCGGCCTTCTTCGCACCCTCGCCCTGATTGCGGTCGGGGTGGTGCTTCATGGCCAGCTTGCGGTAGGCCTTCTTGATCTCGTCCTCGGTGGCGGTCTTGGCCACACCGAGGATTTCGTAATAGTCGCGCTTTGCCATGGGCGGGTTCCGAGCCAAAAATCACATTGCTTAAACAACAGCGCCGCGACGCGCTTTTGAGGCTGCGGCGCGGCGACAGCGCCGGACCCTGGTCCGGCGCACCCTGCTGGACTTACTTGCTGTCCTTGACTTCCTTGAACTCGGCGTCGACCACATTGTCGTCAGCCGCCGGCTTGGCCGAAGCCGCTTGCGGCTGCTCGGCCGCACCGGTGGCGGCAGCGGCCGCCGCTTCGGCGCCCTGGGCATCGGCGTACATCTTTTCGCCGAGCTTCTGGCTGGCCGTCATCAGGGTCTCGGTCTTGGCTTCGATCGCGGCCTTGTCGTCGCCCTTGATGGCTTCTTCAACGTCCTTGATCGCAGCCTCGATCTTCTCCTTGTCGGCGGCGTCGAGCTTGTCGCCATGCTCGGCCAGCGACTTCTGCACGCTGTGCACCATGCCATCGGCCTGGTTCTTGGCCTGCACCAGTTCGACCTTCTTCTTGTCCTCGACCGCGTTGGCCTCGGCGTCCTTGACCATCTTTTCGATCTCGGCTTCCGACAGGCCCGAGTTCGCCTTGATGGTGATCTTGTTTTCCTTGCCGGTGCCCTTGTCCTTGGCGCCGACATGCAGGATGCCGTTGGCGTCGATGTCGAAGCTGACTTCGATCTGCGGCGTGCCGCGCGGTGCCGGCGGAATGCCTTCCAGATTGAACTCGCCCAGGCTCTTGTTGCCCGAGGCCAGCTCGCGCTCGCCCTGGAACACCTTGATGGTCACGGCCGGCTGGTTGTCGTCGGCGGTCGAGAAGGTCTGGCTGAACTTGGTCGGGATGGTCGTGTTCTTCGCGATCATCTTGGTCATCACGCCGCCCAGGGTCTCGATGCCCAGGCTCAGCGGCGTCACGTCCAGCAGCAGCACGTCCTTGCGCTCGCCGCCCAGCACCTGGCCCTGGATCGCGGCACCGACGGCCACGGCCTCATCGGGGTTGACGTCCTTGCGCGGCTCCTTGCCGAAGAACTCCTTGACCTTCTCCTGCACCTTGGGCATGCGGGTCATGCCACCGACCAAGATCACATCGTCGATCGCGGACACGGCCACGCCGGCGTCCTTGATCGCGGTGCGGCAGGGGGCGATGGTGCGCTCGATCAGCTCTTCCACCAGCGACTCCAGCTTGGCGCGGGTCAGCTTGATGTTCAGGTGCTTCGGGCCCGACGCGTCGGCCGTGATGTAGGGCAGGTTGACATCGGTCTGCGAGGAGTTCGACAGCTCGATCTTGGCCTTCTCGGCGGCTTCCTTCAGGCGCTGCAGGGCCAGCACGTCCTTGGTCAGATCGACGCCCTGTTCCTTTTTGAACTCGGTGACGATGTAGTCGATGATGCGCTGGTCGAAGTCTTCGCCGCCCAGGAAGGTGTCGCCGTTGGTGGACAGCACTTCGAACTGCATCTCGCCGTCGACATCGGCGATCTCGATGATGGACACGTCGAAGGTGCCACCGCCCAGGTCATAGACGGCGATCTTGCGGTCGCCCTTGCCATGCTTGTCCAGGCCGAAGGCCAGGGCCGCAGCGGTGGGCTCGTTGATGATGCGCTTGACGTCCAGACCGGCGATGCGGCCGGCGTCCTTGGTGGCCTGGCGCTGGGCGTCGTTGAAGTAGGCCGGCACCGTGATCACGGCCTCGGTCACTTCCTCGCCAAGATAGTCCTCGGCGGTCTTCTTCATCTTGCGCAGGATCTCGGCCGAGACCTGGGGCGGCGCCAGCTTCTTGCCGCGCACCTCGACCCAGGCGTCGCCGTTGTCGGCGGCCGCGATGGTGTAGGGCATCAGGTCGATGTCCTTCTGCACTTCCTTCTCGGTGAACTTGCGGCCGATCAGTCGCTTCACCGCGTAGATGGTGTTCTTCGGGTTGGTGACGGCCTGGCGCTTGGCCGAGGCGCCGACCAGGATCTCGCCATCTTCCTGGTAGGCAATGATGGACGGCGTGGTGCGAGCGCCTTCGGCGTTCTCGATCACACGCGTCGTGTTGCCTTCCATGACCGAGACGCACGAGTTCGTGGTGCCCAGGTCAATACCGATGATCTTTCCCATGTGTGACTCCTGAAATTGCTTGATTTCCGCTCAATCCGCCGATGGCGATCTGCTGAGCGTTGACTGAAGATGAAATGTGGATAAGTCGCTGCTTTTCAAGGGGCAGCGGCCTGTGAATTACTTGGGCGCGGCGACCGTGATCAGCGCCGGGCGCAGCACGCGCTCGGCAATCGAGTAGCCTTTTTGCAGCACCATCACGACCGTGTTGGCTTCCTGCTCGGCCGGCACCATCGAGATGGCCTGGTGCTGGTGCGGGTCGAACTTGCTGCCGGGGGCCGGGTTGATCTCGATGACCTTGTTGCGTTCCAGCGCGGCGGCCAGCTGGCGGCGGGTGGCGTGCACGCCTTCGAGCACGGTCTCGACCTTGGCCGCGGGCATCGCGATGGCCGCTTCCCTGCTGTCCATCACCGGCAGCATGGCTTCGGCAAAGCCTTCGACGGCGAACTTGCGCGCCTTGGTCATCTCGTCTTCCGAGCGGCGGCGGATGTTCTCGACCTCGGCCTTGGCGCGCAGATAGGCGTCCGACATCTCGGCCAGACGGGCTTCCAGTTCGGCCAGCTTGGCCTCGGGGCTGGGGGCCTCGGCCTGCTCGACCGGGACTTCTTGGGGGGTGGGGGCGTTGTCGGTAGTCATGGTGGCAAGAGAAGCAATCGCGCCCAAATGGGCGCTTTGTCCTGGATTTCAAGAGGGGGATTGTCGCCGGGATGCCCGGAGAAACCCGAATCAGTCCAGATCGGGGTCCTCGGCCGTGGCCGACCAGCGGTCCCAGTCGGCCAGACGGCGCCGGTCCAGCTTGGTCGGCCGGCCCTGGACAATGGTCTGGGCCGGCTCCGGCGCGAGCCGGCGCGCCTCGGCCGCGCGCTCGCGCAGCAGCAGGCTTTCCGGCGTTTCTTCATAGAGGGCCTGGGCCTGTGGCGCCGGGCCACGGATGTGGCTGAGCCCGCGCACCCAGACCTCGCGCTCGACCACGCCCTGGCGCAGCCGCACGCGGTCACCCAGCTTCAGCTCGCGCGAGGCCTTGGCGGCCTGGCCATTGATCTGGACCCGGCCCTTGCCGATCTCCTCGACCGCCAGCGCGCGGGTCTTGAAAAAGCGCGCCGCCCACAGCCATTTGTCCAAACGCAGGCCGGCAGCGGCCTGTTCCTGTTGTTTCATCGTGCGATTTTATCCAGCCGCGGCGCCGCTCAGCCGGCCAGCGGCAGCCGCACGCGGGCGTCCAGGCCGCTGACTTCCTGCCCATCGAGCCGGTTGTTCAGCTCGATGCTGCCGGCCAGCGACTGCACGATCTCATGGCAGATCGCCAGCCCCAGGCCCGAGCCCTTGCGCGGATCGCCGGCCGCGAAGGGCAGGAAGAGCTGGGTCTGCTGGGCCGCGCTCAGACCGGGGCCGGAATCGGCCACCGTCAGCACCGCGACCCGGGCGTCGACCAGCAGCCGGATATGCAGGCGCCCGCCGACCGGCGTGTGGTGGATGGCGTTGTGGATCAGGTTGCGGGTCAGCTCGCGCAGGGCCCACTCATGGCTGCGTATCGGCGCGGCCTGGGTCTCGATATCGAAGTCCAGCTGCTGCTCGGCGATCAGCGGCGCCACATCCAGCGCCACCGCCCGCGTCACCTCGGCCCAGTCCTGCACCGGCATGGCCTCGACCTGGTGGCGCAGCTGCTCGAGCTTGGCCAGCGCCAGCAGCTGGTTGGCCACCTGGGTGGCGCGCGCCACCGTGGTGTCGATCTCGGCCAGCGCCTGCAGCGGCTCGACATCGCCCTGGCGGGCGCTCTGCACCTGGGTCTTCAGCACCGCCAGCGGGGTCTTCAGCTGGTGCGAGGCGTCGCGCACAAAGCGCTTCTGGTGCTCCAGCAAGGCCTTCAGCCGCGCCACCACCTGGTTGGTCGCATCGACCAGCGGCTGCCACTCACGCGGCGCGTCGGGCGCATCGACCGGCGACAGATCACCCTCGGTGCGCTCGCGCAGCTGGGCCGAGAGCCGGCGCACCGGCAGCGTGGCGCGCTGCACCACCAGCACGACGACGATCACGATCACCAGCACCAGCAGGGCCTGGCGCCACAGGGTCTCGGTCAGGATCTGCTGGGCCAGGGTGTGGCGCAGCTCCAGCGTCTCGGCCACCTGGATGGTCGCCATGCCCTGGCCGGCGATGCCGGCCACCGGCTGCAGCAGCACCGCGACGCGGATCGGCTCGCCGCGGTAGTGGTCGTCGTAGAAGGAGACGAGCGCGGCGTAAGGGCTCTTGGCCGGCAGCTTGCCGTGCCAGGCCGGCAGGTCCTCGAAGCCGGACACCATCTCGCCGTCGAAGCCGCTGACGCGGTAGAAGATGCGGCTGCGGTTGTCGGCCTCGAAGGGCTCCAACGCCGAATAAAGCACGGTGGCACGCAGCTGGGCGCGGCTGCCATCCGAGGTGACTTCCAGCAGCTCGCCGATCGATTTGGCCGAGGCCAGCAGGGTGCGGTCGTAGGCGGTGTCGGCGGCGCGCAAGGCCTGCTGGTAGAGGCTCCAGCTGTTGAAGGCGATCAGCGCGACCACCGGCAGCAAAATGCCCAGGGTCAGACGCCGCCGCAGCGAGGAGGGCCGGTGGGGCCGCCTCATGCGCCGGCCTTCAGCAGATAGCCCAGGCCGCGCAGCGTCACCAGCTGCGCGCCGGTATGGGCGATGCGCTTGCGCAGCCGGTAGGCCACCACCTCGATGGCCTCCAGCTGCACGTCCAGCTCACCCGGGAAGACCAGCTCGAACAGCCGCTCTTTGGCGATCGCATGGCCCGGCCGCGCCAGCAGCGCGCGCAGCAGCGCGCTCTCGCGTGGCGTCAGCTCCAGCACCTGGTCCTCGAAATAGACCGCGCCGCTGTCCCCGTCCAGCTGCATGCCGCAGAAGGCGGTCTGGCGCTGCGGCGCCGGGCTGACCCCGCTGCGCCGGCCCAGGGCCTGGATGCGGGCCATCAGCTCGTCCAGGTCGAAAGGCTTGGGCAGGTAGTCGTCGGCGCCGACATTCAGGCCCAAGATGCGGTCGCCGACCGTGCCGCGGGCAGTCAGGATCAGCACCGGCGTCTTCAGGCTGTCGGCGCGCGCGCGGGCCAGCACGTCCAGTCCGTCCAGCCCAGGCAGGCTGAGGTCCAGCACCACGACATCGGGCCGCCACTGCGCCCAGCGTTCCAGCGCCTTGAGCCCGTCGCCGACCGCCTGCACCTGCAGGCCGCGGCGCTCGAAGCTGCGCGTCAGGCTCAGCTGCATTGCCGGGTCGTCCTCTACCAGAAGCAGTTTCATGGGGCGCGAGCCTAGCATTTTCCCTAGGTCCCGCGACAGCGGACTGACAGCCTTGACAGCGAGGATCGCTACTGTTCACTCAAACCACAATAGGAGACAAAACCATGCGTCGTGACGTCTTTCTGAAGTCCCTGGCCGCCCTGGCCGCCGCCGGCGCGCTGCCGCTGTCGGCCCGCGCTGCTGCCAATCTGAAGATCATGGTGCCGGCCAACCCGGGTGGCGGCTGGGACAGCACCGGCCGCGCGCTGGGCAAGGCCTTGCAGGACGCCGGCGTGGCCTCCTCGGTCACCTTCGAGAACAAGGGCGGCGCGGCCGGCGCCATCGGCCTGGCCCAGTTCGTCAACGCCAGCAAGGGCGATCCGAACTCGCTGATGGTGATGGGTGCGGTGATGCTGGGCGGCCTGATCACCGGCAAGCCGCCGGTCAGCCTGACCCAGGCGACGCCGATCGCGCGCCTGACCAGCGAGTACAACGTCTTCGTGCTGCCGGCCAGCTCGCCGCTGAAGACCATGAAGGACGTGGTCGAGCAGATGAAGAAGGACCCGGCCAGCGTCAAGTGGGGCGGCGGTTCGCGCGGCGCCACCGAGCACATCGCGGCGGCCATGCTGGCGCGCGAAGCCGGCGTCGATGCGGCCAAGATCAACTACGTGCCCTTCCGTGGCGGCGGCGAAGCCACGGCCGCCATCCTAGGCGGCAATGTCACGGTGGGTGGCAGCGGTTACAGCGAATTCCAGCAGTACATCGAAAGCGGCAAGATGCGCGCGATCGCGGTGACCTCGGCCACCCGGCTCAAGGGCCTGGACATCCCGACGCTCAAGGAGATGGGCTACAACGTCGAGATCGGCAACTGGCGCGGCGTCTATGCGCCTCCGGGCATCACGCCCGAGCAGCGCAAGGCCCTGACCGATATGGTCATCAAGGCGACCAAGAGCAAGGCCTGGGCCGAGGCGCTGGAGAAGAACGGCTGGACCCCTGCCGTGATGGCCGGCAAGGAGTTCGAGGACTTCGTCGACCGTGAGTTCGCCAGCCTGCGCGCCACCATGGTCAAGTCCGGCATGATCTGAGCGGTCTGACCGCTGTCTGCGAGGGGCTGGCTGCCTGCGGCCGGCCCCCGTTTTACATGGAGTGGCCGATGGCTGACTCAGCCCAACACAAGTCCCTGCATCAAAGCCTGGTCGGCGCCGGCGCATTGCTGGTCGGCGCCGTGATGGCCTATGGCGCGACCTTCATCTCCTCGGACGCCGGCTACGCGGGCGTCGGCCCGAACGCCTTGCCTTGGGTGGTCGCGGTGGTGCTGCTGATCTGCGGCGCCTGGCTGATCTGGGAAGCGCAAAGTGGCGGCTACCGCCAGATGGACGAGCCCTCGGGCGCCGAGCGTGGCGACTGGCGCGCGGCCGCCTGGGTGGTGGCCGGTGTGATCGCCAATGCCAGCCTGATCACCACCCTGGGCTTCATCCTCGCCTGCACGCTGTGCTTCATGCTGGCGGTGCGCGGCATGCGCATGTCCGAGGGCAGGGCCGGCGGCGGTGCGCGCCAGGTTCTGGTCGATGGGGTGACCGGCGTGCTGATCGCTGCACCGGTGTTCTGGCTCTTCACCAAGCTGCTGGCCATCAATCTGCCTGGCCTGACGGCCAGCGGCTGGCTCTGAGGACAAGACCATGCTCGATCTCTGGAACAACCTGCTGGGCGGCTTTGCGACCGCCGGCACACCGATCAATCTGCTGTGGGCTTTTGTCGGCTGCGCGCTAGGCACGGCCATCGGCGTGCTGCCGGGCCTGGGCCCGGCGGTGACGGTGGCGATGCTGCTGCCGATCACCTCGCAGGTCGAGCCGACGGCCTCGATGATCTTCTTCGCCGGCATCTACTACGGCGCGATGTATGGCGGCTCGACCACCTCCATCCTGCTGAACACCCCTGGCGAAACCGGCACGATGGTGACGGCGCTGGAGGGCTTCAAGATGGCCAAGAGCGGCCGCGCCGGCGCGGCGCTGGCGACCGCCGCGATCGGCTCCTTCGTCGCGGGCACCATCGCCACCGTGCTGGTCACGCTGTTCGCGCCGGTGCTGGCCGACTTTGCCGTGCAGCTCGGCCCGCCGGAGTATTTCTGCCTGATGCTCTTGGCTTTCACCACCGTCAGCGCGGTGCTGGGCAAGAGCACCTTGCGCGGCATGACGGCGCTCTTCATCGGCCTGGCGATGGGCCTGATCGGGCTGGACCAGATCACCGCCCAGGTGCGCTACACCATGGGCATTCCCGAGTTCATGGATGGCATCGAGGTGGTGCTGGTCGCAGTGGGTCTGTTCGCGGTCGGCGAGACGCTCTATAACGCGCTCTACGAGGGCCGCAGCACCCAGGAGCTCAACAAGATGAGCTCGGTGCATATGACCCGCAGCGAATGGCGCCGCTCCTGGCCGGCCTGGCTGCGCGGCACCTTCATCGGCTTTCCCTTCGGCACCATCCCGGCCGGCGGCTCGGAGATCCCGACCTTTCTGAGCTATGCGACCGAGCGCAAGCTGTCCAAGCACAAGGACGAGTTCGGCACGAGCGGCGCGATCGAAGGCGTGGCCGGCCCCGAGGCGGCCAACAACTCGGCCGTGACCGCCACCCTGGTGCCGCTGCTGACGCTGGGCATTCCGACCTCGGTGACCGCCGCCATCCTGTTGTCGGCGCTGCAGAACTACGGCATCCAGGCCGGCCCGCAGCTGTTCCAGACCTCGTCCACCCTGGTCTGGGCCCTGATCGCCTCGCTCTACATCGGCAATGTGATGCTGCTGGTGCTGAACCTGCCGATGGTGGGGCTGTGGGTGAAGCTGCTGAAGATTCCCAAGCCCCAGCTCTATGCCGGCATCCTGATCTTCGCGACGGTGGGCGTCTACGGCATGCGCCAGAGCGCGTTCGACCTCTACCTGATGCTGGCCATCGGCCTGCTGGGCGTGGTGATGCGGCGCTTCGATTTCCCGACCGCGCCGGTGGTGGTGGGCATGATTCTGGGCCCGCTGGCCGAGGCGCAGATGCGCAATGCGGTGTCGATCGGCGGCGGCAGCTGGAGCGTGTTCTGGGAGCGGCCGATGTCGCTGGGCCTGCTGATCCTGGTGGCCCTGATCCTGGTGCTGCCGCGACTGCTGCGCTGGAGCCGCCGTCCCTGATTCCGGCTTCAGGCCTCGAACGATTGAGGGATGCATTGTGGCCGCCCGAGCGGATACTCGGCTGCCGTGAGCGTCGCTTCACGGCGCCTGAGGTCCGGTCATGCAGCATTGCCGTGTTCCCTCCACCCTGCGGCCCCTGGCGGTCGCAGCCCTCCTGGTCCTGGGGGTGCAGGCGCCGCTTCGGGCCGACATCACGACCCTCGGAACCGTCTCCACCGGCCCGCTCAATCTGCCCATAGGCCCCGGTGACACGGATCTGGGCAATAACGGGCTTTATGTGGGCAGCAGTGCCTACGGCCGCCTCGATGTCGGCGGTGGCAGCCTGCTGCGCACCGGCAGTCTGCTGCTGGGTCCTGGCGGCAACGGGGACGGCAGCGGCTGGGCCTATTTGGACGGAGCAGGCAGCCGTATCGAGCTGACCGGCGACGGTTTTTCCGACAGCGTGCTCAACCGCTTCGAGGTCGGTGCCTGGGGCCTGGGCGCGATGACCATCTCCGGCGGTGCCGTGCTGGACGGCCGTGCCAACGCCAACGCCTGCCTGGGTGTGAACCACTTCTGCAACAGTTTCATCGGCAATGCCGCCGGCTCCACCGGCCGTTTCACGGTCACCGGTGTGGGCTCTTCGGCCTCGTTTCTGCGCGGCTTCATCGTCGGCGGGTTGGCGGTGTTCCGACCGCCGATCGACAACTTCACCTTCGGCACGCCGGGCGCCAGCAGCAGTGGCACGGTCAAGGTGCTGGACGGTGCATCGCTGCTGACCGACAGCGCCACGCTGGGCGTGGGGCCGGGCGGCAGCAGCCCGCTGGGCAGCGAGCGCAGCTTTGCCGACGCGCTGATCGACGGCGCCGGCTCGGTCTGGCGCATCAGCGGCGGCACCCTGGAGAACACCGGGGGCTTCTTCGCGCTGGGCACGCATCGCAACGCCTGGGCCTCGGTGGCCATCCGCAACGGCGGCCAGTTGCTGGTCGAGGGGCGCGACGGCCTGTTCAGCTCGGTCGGGCTGAGCACCGGTGGCGGGCGCAGCGACATGATCGTCAGCGGCGCCGGCTCCAACATCCTGTTCACCGGCGATGCGGGCGTGTTGAACATCGGCCGCAGCGGCGCTTCCGGCAGCGGCAACCTTGTCATCGAGGCGGGTGGCCGGGCCAGCGGCATGTTCTATGTCGGTGTCGGCCGTGATGGGGCGCTGGGCCAGTTGAGCGTCCAGGGGGCAGGCTCCGAGCTGCTGGTCGACGGCAAGGCCTCGGCGGCCGCCAATGGCTCGGCGGCGCTTGCCGGCCTGGACATCGGCCGCAACGGCGGCTATGGCCAGGTCACGGTGGGGGCGGGCGGCCGCATCCATCTACTGGCCGCGCAGGGCCTGCCGGGCCTGACCCTGAATCTGGGTCGCGATGCCAATTCGGCCGGCACGCTGAACATCCACGGGCCGGGCTCGCTGCTGCTGATGGAATCGATCTCGGTGCTGCCCGGCGGCGGGCCGGGCGAGGCGCCGAATCCGGTGATGCGGGTGGGGCGCGACGGCAGCGGCACCCTGAATATCAGCGATGGCGGCAAGCTGCTGCTGCAGGGCGGGGCGGTCTCGACCCCGGCTGACCGCCGCAGCACCTCGCTGATCATCGGCGGCTTCAATGACAACACGCCGGGTGGCCACGGCATCGCCACGGTCAGCGGCGCCGGCTCGGAGATCCGGCTGAGCGGCACGGACACTTTCATCGGCGTCGGCATCGGCCCGCAGAGCAGCGGCCAGCTGAGCATCAACAACCAGGCTCTGGTCAGCGCGATCGGGCTGGGTGTGGGGCGCAGCGGCGGGGTCGGTGTGCTGAAGCTCGATGGCGGGCAATTGCTATTGTCGGGGCAGCAGACCGCCGGCAATCTGTCCGGTGGCTTCCTGACCGTCGGCACCGGCGCCGGCATCGGCGTGGCCTCGGTCGACAAGGGCAGCCTGGTGACGCTGAGCAATATGGGCAGCGCCGGCGCGGGTCTGAGCCTGGGCGGCAGCGGGGCCTTCCCCGGCGGCGAGGGCAGCCTGGCCCTGGCGGGCGCTTCCCGCATTGTTGTCGAGGCCCAGCCCGGCCTGGGTGCCGTGACCATAGGCCGCGAAGGCAGCGGCTTCATGCGCATGCGCGGCGCCAGCGAGCTGGACAATGCGGGCGGCAATCTCTATCTCGGCCGCTTCGCCGGCAGCGATGGCACCTTGATCGTCTCCGAGGGCTCCAGCGTCACGGCCGGCTGGGTCGGAGTAGGGCGAAACAAGACCGCCACCGGCGATGCCGACGGCGGCACCGCCACCATGGTGCTGATCGACAGCACGCTGACGGCCCAGGACATCGTGATCGGCAGCAAGGGCTTTCTGTGCGGCACCGGCAGCATCAGCGGCAATGTCGTCAACCACGGCATCTTCTGCCCCGGCAACTCGCCGGGCACGCTGAATCTGAACGGCGACTTCAGCGCGATGTCCGGCAGCCGCATGATTCTCGAGGTCGAGGATGACGGCACGGGCGGCTACCTGACCGATGTGGTGGTGTTCGGCGGTGCGGTGACGCTGGGTGCGATGGCGGTCGAATTCCGCTTTCTCGGCGCGACCAATCCCGCCGCCTTCCAGAGCAGCGGCCGCTTCGACATCGACACCTTCCTCGGCCGCAGCGATGGCGCCGGCGGCATGGTGGCGCTGGCCGATCAGAGCTTTGCGGGCGTGCAGTTCAGCGCCCAGGCCGATGCCTATGTGATCAGCAACTTCAGCTTCAGCACGGCCGACGGGGCTGCCTTCAGCGCGCAGCCGGTGCCCGAGCCGCAGACCTGGGTCATGCTGCTGCTGGGGCTGCTGGGCCTAGTCCTTGGCACCCGCCGCCAGCGCGGCCTCACGCTGCCGGGCTAGCACGTCGGCGTCGGCCGGCTGCCGGGTCGGCCAGCCCTGCAGATGCCGCTCGGCCAGGTCGGCCAGCATGGACATGCCGGCCGGGCTGTCGTTGAGGCAGGGGATGTAGGCGAAGTCGTGGCCGCCGGCGCTCAGGAAGGCATCTCTTGCCTCTTGGGCGATTTCTTCCAGCGTCTCCAGGCAATCGGCACTGAAACCCGGGCAGATCAGGTCCACCTTCTTGAGTCCGGCTGCGGCACGCGCCTTCAGGGTCGGCTCGGTATAAGGCTCCAGCCATCGGGCCTTGCCGAACCGGCTCTGGAAGGTGACCAGGTACTGCTCCTGGCTCAGGCCCAGCGCCTCGGCCAGCAGACGACCGGTCTTCAGGCATTCGCAGTGGTATGGGTCGCCCAGGGCCAGGGTGCGGGCCGGCATGCCGTGAAAGCTCATCATCAGCAGCTCGGGCCGGCCGTTGGCGGCCCAATGGGCTTTGACGCTGGCGGCCAGGGCCTGGATATAGCCGGGGTCGTCGTGGTAGCGGTTGATGAAGCGCAGCTCGGGCAGATGACGGGTTTGCAGCGACCAGCGCGCCACATCGTCGATCACGCTGGCCGTGGTCGCCGCGCAATACTGCGGATAGGCTGGCAGCACCAGCACGCGGCTCACGCCCTCGCTGCGCAGTTCGCTGAGCACATCGGCAATCGCCGGCGCGCCGTAGCGCATCGCGTAGCGAACGCTGATGCGGTGGCCGCGCTCGCCGAGATAGCCCTGCAGCAGCTTGGCCTGGCGCTCGGTCCAGACCTTCAGCGGCGAGCCCTCGGGCATCCAGACGGTGGCGTACTTGGCCGCCGACTTGGCCGGGCGCACCCGCAGGATGATGCCGTGCAGTATCAGCTGCCAGACCAGCTTGGGGATCTCGACCACGCGCGGGTCGCTGAGGAACTGCGCGAGATAGCGCCGCGTGGCCGCTGCGGTGGGAGCATCGGGGGTGCCCAGATTGCAGAACAGCAGCGCGGTCTTGGCCGCGCTGCCATGGCTGAAGCTCGCTTCGGCTCGATAGGGCATGGAGAAGGGGGGTCAGCCGATCGAACGCCGGCCGCCGCTGGCCAGGGGTTCGGTGTCGGCGAAGTGCAGGATCTCGAAACGTACCGAGGGGGAAAGCGCGTCGACCGGCGGGCTGCCCAGGCCGATCACGCCGCTGCCGTGCAGGGTGCAGCTGCCGCGGCGCAGGCTCAGGGTCTCGCCGGCGCTGCCGAAGCGCACGAAGGTGCCGTTGTAGCTGAGGTCGGTGAGAGAGAAGGAGCCGCCATGCCAGTCGATGCGCGCATGCGAGCGCGAGACCCGGCCGTCGGTGATGCAGTAGGTGGCCTGCACGCTGCGGCCGAGGATGACGGGCATGCTGTCGATGTCGAAGACGCGGTCCAGGTCCAGCCAGATCAGGCGGATGCCGTCGGGCTCGGTCGAGGCATGGATGACCTCGCCGAACTGGGTGGCCGCCATATCGCCCTGGGTCGGCTGGTCCAGCACATGGACATGGACCGGCTCGGCGCGGCCGCGCACCGCGATCAGGTCGAGGCTGCGAAAGCGCAGCTTCTGTGCGCTGGGCAGGCCGGACAGGACCTCGGCGGTGATCAGGGTCTCGTTGTCGCCCGCATGGTCGAGCAGCCGGGCCGCGACATTGACGGCATCGCCGAAGCAGTCGCCGCTCATCTCCACCACCTCGCCGCGCGCCAGCGCCACCTGCATGCGCAGCGCCCGCAGGCCTGGCGACGCGCCGTGCTGCTTGCCGCGCGAGACCACGCGCTCCAGCAGCTCGTGCATGCGCATTGCCGACTTGACGCCATTGCGCGGCGAGTCGAAGACCGCCATCAGGCCGTCTCCCAGCGTCTTGATCAGATTGCCGCCGCACTCGTCGACCGCCTGCCCGATCAGGCTGACCGTGTGGGTGACCACCGAGGTCGCCTCGGCATTGCCCAGGGTCTCGAAAAGCGCCGTGCTGCCGCGCAAGTCGGCAAACAAAACGGTGCGTTCCCGGATATGGGTCATGTGTGCTGGCGGGGGAGCTGTGAATTAATTCTCAGTGTAGCCGCGCCCTGTTGCGCTTGATCGCCGCATAAACGCCGAGAAATCCCCAAGCGGTGCGAGGAGCGCAAAAAAAGGCCGGAGGGTGACTCCGGCCTTGGCTGCTGTGGCGGGGATTGCCTCAGAGGTTGTCGAGGTAGGTGCGCAGCTTGTCCGAGCGGCTCGGGTGCTTGAGCTTGCGGATGGCCTTGGCCTCGATCTGCCGGATGCGCTCGCGGGTGACGTCGAACTGCTTGCCGACTTCTTCCAGCGTGTGGTCCGTGCTCATCTCGATGCCGAAGCGCATGCGCAGCACCTTGGCCTCGCGCGGGGTCAGCGAGTCGAGGATGTCCTTCACCACATCGCGCAGACCGGCCTGCATCGCAGCCTCGATCGGTGCGGTGTTGTTGGTGTCCTCGATGAAGTCGCCCAGGTGGGAGTCGTCGTCGTCGCCGATGGGGGTTTCCATCGAGATCGGCTCCTTGGCGATCTTCATGATCTTGCGGATCTTGTCCTCGGGGATCTCCATCTTCTCGGCCAGGGTCGGCGCATCCGGCTCGAAGCCGAATTCCTGCAGATGCTGGCGCGAGATGCGGTTCATCTTGTTGATCGTCTCGATCATGTGCACCGGGATGCGGATCGTGCGGGCCTGGTCGGCGATCGAGCGGGTGATGGCCTGGCGGATCCACCAGGTCGCGTAGGTCGAGAACTTGTAGCCGCGGCGGTATTCGAACTTGTCCACCGCCTTCATCAGGCCGATATTGCCTTCCTGGATCAGGTCCAGGAACTGCAGGCCGCGGTTGGTGTACTTCTTCGCGATCGAGATCACCAGGCGCAGATTGGCCTCGATCATTTCCTTCTTGGCGTCGCGCGAGGCCTTCTCGCCCTCGTTCATCTTCTTGTTGATGTCCTTCAGGTCCTCGATGGGCACGACGGCCCGGGCCTGGATGTCGATCAACTTTTGCTGCAACTCCTGTACCGGCGGCAGATTGCGCGCCAGGATGGTGGAGTAGGGCTTGCCGGCGGCCACTTCCTTCTCGGCCCACTGCAGGTTCAGCGCATTGGGCGGGAAGGTCTTGATGAAGTGCTCCTGCGGCATGCCGCACTTGTCCACCACGATCTTGCGCAGTTCGCGCTCGTAGCGGCGCACATCATCGACCTGCGAGCGCAGCAGATCGCACAGCTTCTCGATGGTCTTGACCGTGAAGCGGATGGTCATCAGCTCCTGGCTGATGGCCAGCTGGGCCTTGTTGTAGGAGGCCGACTTGTAGCCGTCCTTCTCGAAGGCCTTGCGCATCTTGTCGAAGTTGCTCGACAGCGAGTCGAGCTTGACCAGGGCGGCGTTCTTCAGCTCCTCGAGCTTCTTGGTCAGGGCCTTGGAGCCGCCATTGCCGTCGTCATCGTCTTCCTCGTCGAACTCGTCGAAGTCTTCCTCGGCCACATAGTCGTCGGCCTCGTCGGCGGCGACGAAGCCGTCCACCACCTCGGAGATGGTCATCTCGCCGGCGCGGATCTTGGTGGAGAACTCCAGGATGTGGGCGATCGTGGTCGGCGAGGCCGAGATCGCCAGCATCATGGCCTGCAGGCCGCCTTCGATGCGCTTGGCGATTTCGATTTCGCCTTCACGGGTCAACAGCTCGACCGTGCCCATCTCGCGCATATACATGCGCACCGGGTCGGTCGTGCGGCCGAATTCGGAGTCCACCGTCGACAGCGCCGCCTCGGCGGCTTCTTCGGCTTCTTCTTCGGTGGCGGTGCTGGTGGTGTTGCCGGAGATCAGCAGCGTGGCGGCGTCGGGGGCCTGCTCGTAGACCGCAATGCCCATGTCATTGAGCATGGAGATGATGGCCTCGAGGATTTCCTCGCTGACCAGCTTCTCGGGCAGGTGGTCGTTGATTTCCTGATGGGTCAGGAAACCACGCGTCTTGCCCATCTTGATCAGGGTCTTCAGCTCATGGCGACGCTTGGCGACTTCTTCCTCGGTCAGCGCGGTCTCGTCCAGGCCGAACTCCCGCATCAGCGCGCGCTCCTTGGCGCGGCTGACCTTCATGCGCAGCGGCTTGGCTTTGGGCTTGTCCTCGCCGGCCTCTTCGACTTCGGCCTCGGGCTCGCCCTCAAGATCGGCCTCGAGGTCGGACAGATCAACCTCCTCGACCTCGGCTGCAGCGGCCTTCTTGGTCTCGGTGGCGGCCTTGGGCTTGCGACCGCGCTTGGGCTTGTCGTCCGCGCCAGCGGCGGCCGTGGCTTTCACGGCCTTGGCTGCCTTGGCAGCGGGCTTCTTGATGTCGTCAGCCTCGGTGGCGCTAGCCTTGGTCGCGGTCTTCTTGGCAGTCATGCAAATCCTCGGGTCGGTGTTGGGCGGAGCAATGCAGCGGCCGCCTGGGGCCCCGTACATTGCATTCAAGCAAAGCGTGGCCCAGGCGGCATTCAGGCGGTTCGGCCATCCTGCCTTGAGAGCAAGATGGGGGCGGACCGTGGCGCGTGCAAGCTGGCGTGAACGTTTGAGATTGCAGCTCTTGGCGGTAAAGGTGGCCTTGATACCTCGATGGGTGCCCATTTTCGATGGGTGGCCGGGACCGGAAGTGGCTGCCGTCACTCTTGACGCGCGCGAAAACCCTTAATTATAGGCTAAATCGGCGGAACATCTGCCGGGCTTCAACCGGAGCTGACCAGCATGGCCTTCTTGAGCTGATCGATTTCCTGGCGCAGGCGGGCAATCTCGCGCAGCTGTTCGCCCTGCGGGTTGCTGGCAATCAAGGCCTGTATCTGCTTGGAGAGCGCGTCGATCTGGAGCTGGCGCAGCACATGCTGCAAATCCTCGAACTGCGGCTCTTCCTCGCCATACAGGCTGCTGGTGAGCCGCCGGGCCTGGTCCAGCGGGCCATCCTCCGCCTGCAGCGTCGCCTCCAGCACCGACCAGGGAACCGCGCCATGGTTGACCAGGAATCGCTCCAGCCAGCTGACCAGCTCTCCTTGGCGGCCCGGCAACTCATGCAGCAGCTGTTGCTGATCCAGGCTCAGCCGCTCCCACCAGTCNCATGGTTGACCAGGAATCGCTCCAGCCAGCTGACCAGCTCTCCTTGGCGGCCCGGCAACTCATGCAGCAGCTGTTGCTGATCCAGGCTCAGCCGCTCCCACCAGTCGCTGCTGAGCAGCAGCATGCGCAGCGCGTGATCCGTCGGCGAGATCGGCTGGCGCCGCGGCGTGCCCATCGTTTCGTCGACCGGCTCGCCACGGCGCTTCCAATCGCCCTTGCCCGACGGCTTCCAGTCCTTTTTCCACTCGCGCCGAGCCGGCTTGGCTGGGCTGGCCGGCTGCTCGTAGTCTGGCGGGGGGGCGTCGTCGGGCGGGCCATCGAAGACGCGCTCGCTGCGGCGCGGGCCTGGGCTGCCGCCACCGGCTTGCCACAAGCCCATCAGCTCCTGATCCGGAAGCTGTGCCCGGCGCGCCAGATCACCCAGCAGCTGACGCTTCAACAGGCCTTGGGGCAGGGCATTCCACAGCGGCTTGGCATTGGCCAGCAATCGGGCACGGCCTTCGGCGCTGCCCAGGTCGCAGCCTTCGGCCGCCGTCTCCAGCAGCTGGCGTGACAGCGGCACCGCCTCGGCCACACACTGCTCGAAGGCCTCGGCGCCGAGATCGCGCACATAGGAGTCGGGGTCATGCTCAGTGGGCAGGAACAGGAACTTGACCGAGCGGGTGTCGGTGGCGTGGGGCAGGGCGGCCTCCAGCGCGCGGCCGGCGGCGCGCCGGCCGGCGGCGTCGCCGTCGAAGCTGAACACCACCGATTCGGTGAAGCGGAAAAGCTTTTGCACATGCTCTGCCGTGCAGGCCGTGCCCAGCGTGGCGACCGCATTGTTGAAGCCATGCTGGGCCAGCGCCACCACATCCATATAGCCCTCGACCACCAGCGCATAGCCGCGCTGGCGCAGTCCGGTGCGGGCCTCGAACAGGCCGTAGAGCTCGCGGCCCTTGCTGAAGACCGGGGTTTCCGGCGAGTTCAGGTACTTGGGCTCGCCCTTGTCGAGGATGCGGCCGCCGAAGCCTATGGTCTCGCCCTGCACATTGCGGATCGGGAACATCACGCGGTCGCGGAAACGGTCGTAGCGCTTCTGCTCGCCGCCTTCTTCTCCGGATGTGATCACCATGCCGGACTCGGCCAGCAGCGGGTCGTCATAGCTGGGGAAGGCGCTGGCCAGCGCACGCCAGCCCTCGGGCGCATAGCCCAGCGCGAACTGGGCGGCGATCTGGCCGGTCAGGCCGCGGCCCTTCAGATAGGCAACAGCGCGCGGGCTCTTCTTCAGCTGGGCGCGGTAATGATCGCTGGCCCGCGCCAGCACCTCGGTCAGGGTGGCCTGGCGGACTTTCTGTGCCGCAGCGCGCTCGCGCTCCTCGGGCGAGCGCTCGTCCTCGGGCACCTGCATGCCGGTCTGCTGGGCCAGGTCCTGCACCGCCTCGACAAAACCGGCGCCGGTGTGTTCCATCAGAAAACCGATGGCATTGCCATGCACGCCGCAGCCAAAGCAGTGGTAGGTCTGGCGCGTCGGGCTGACGGTGAAGCTGGGCGACTTCTCGCCGTGGAAGGGGCACAGCCCCTTGTGGTTGATGCCGGCCTTCTTGAGCTCGACATGGCGCCCCACCACCTCGACGATGTCGACGCGGGAGAGCAGGTCCTGAATAAAGCCGGGTGGTATCACCGGCGAGAGTCTAGTGCAGCCCTGGCACCGGTTCCTGCCGTCCGGCCAGCACCGGGCTCTGCTCGAAGCGCGCCACCCAGTCCGCCACCTGCTCGGCCGGCATCGGCAGCGCGATGCCATTGCCCTGGCCGTGGTCGCAGCCCATCGCCAGCAGCGAACGCGCATGCGAGGCGGTTTCGACCCCTTCGGCCACCACGCTGTAGCCGAAGGTGCGCGCCAGCCCGATCACGCCCTCGACCAGGGCCTTGTCCTGATCGTCGATCAGCATGTTCTGCACGAAGGAGCGGTCGATCTTCAGGGTGTCGACCGGCAGGTGCTTCAGATAGGTCAGGTTGGAATAGCCGGTGCCGAAATCGTCCAGCGCGAAACGCACGCCAAAGGCGCGGCAGCGCCGGATCAAGGCCTGAGTGGCATCGATATCGGCCAGTGCGGTCGACTCCAGGACCTCCAGCACCAGGTGCTCGGCCAGCGGCTCGCGGTGCCGGGCCAGCAATTCCTTCAGGCGCTGGGCGAAGTCGTCTGCCTGCAGATGGCGGGCCGCGACGTTGACGCTGACGCGCAGATTCAGGCCGCCGGCCAGCCACTGGCTGGATTGCTTCAGCGCCTGCTCGATCACCCAGTCGCCGACCTGGACCGCCAGGCCGGTCTGCTCGACCACCGGCAGGAAATGAGCCGGCCCGAGCAGGCCGCGCTCCGGATGCTGCCAGCGCAGCAAGGCCTCGACGCCCAGCACCGTGCCGGCCCGCATATCGACCTTGGGTTGGTAGTAGAGCTGCAGCTCGTTGCCGTCCAGTGCCTGCTGCATGCGGCCCAGGGCCAGCACCCGGGCATCGCTGCGCAGGCGTTTCTCGGTATCGAAGAACTGGTAACCATTGCGCCCCGAGCGCTTGACGCGGTAGAGCGCATGGGCGGCATGGCGCTGCAGGGTTTCACCGTCCGAGTGGTCCTGGGGGAAGACCGTCGCGCCGAGGCTGGCGCTGAGCTCCAGGGGTTGCCGGTGGCCGTCCAGATGGTAGGGCGCGCGAAGCACGTTCAAGACTCGCTCGACCGCCAGCTGCGCCTCCTCCACGCTGCGGCAGCGCAGCAGCAGGCCGAATTCATCGCCGCCCAGGCGGGCGACCTCGTCCGACCATTCGCGGCCGCTGCGCAAGGCGGCCTGCAGCCGCGCCGCGACCTGTCTCAGCAGCTGGTCCCCACCGTCCGCGCCCAGCCGCTCGTTGAAGTTTTTGAACTGGTCCAGATCCAGGCAGCACAGACACAGCAGAAAGCCCTCGCGGCGGCTGCTCTGCAGCGCCAGCTCGATGCGCTGCTTGAACTCGTTCTGATTCGGCAGGCCGGTCAGCCCGTCGAACCGGGCCTGGCGCGCCAGCAGCTCTTGCTGGCGAAGCTGCTCGGTCTGGTCGGACACCGTGACGACATGAAAGCGCACCGGGCCGGCCGGTTCCGGAATCGTCGACACCGTGATCTGCAGGTGGCAGCTCTCGCCATTGCCGCGTCGGCATTGCAACAGGCCTTGCCAGTGGCCATCGCCGAGCAGCGCCTGGCGCAAGGCCTGCGGGTCGTGGCCGCTGCGGCGCAGGCTCTCGAACGTCAGCGGCGCGGCGATCTGGCCGCACAGGGCCTCGCGCGACAGGTCCATCAGCCGGCAGTAGCTGGGGTTGGCATCCAGCACCCGATGCTCGGCATCGGTGACCAGCAGGCCCTCGTGCAGATGCTGGAACAGGCTGACGCTCATGCGCTGGCGCTCCTCCGCGCTGCGTTGCCACTCGGCACGTTCGACCGCTATCGCCGCCAGCGCCGCCCGCCAGCGCCGAGTTTCGCGTCGCCGCAGGCCGGTCAGGGTGCCGAGCAACAAACAGACCGCCAAGGCCGCGAGGCCCAACCCCAGCAGCCAATCGCTGGCCCGCGACGGCATCGGCAGGCTGAGCAGCAACACGATGCTCAGTGCCGCACCGGCCGCGCATGGCACGCGGCCCTGCCACCAGCGGGGCGAAGCTTCGGCAACAGCAATGGGAGGCGACTGGGGCATGGGCGCCTGCGGGGAGGTAGTGATTCTGGCCGCGGGTGCAAACCCCCGGGCAAGGGCCGCGAGATGCTAGCAGTGCGGCGACCCGGCGGCCTTGAGTTTGCCCCCGCAAATAGATGGCTCGAAAACCCCGCCTCAAAACAAAAAAGGCTGCCGGAAGGCAGCCTTGGGTATTGCGGGCCGAGATTCTCGGCCGTGCCGCTGGGGCTCAGACGTTGAAATCTTCCAGCTTGGCGCCGCCGCCGATCGCCGCCTTCAGCCACTTGGGCTGCAGACCACGGCCGCTCCAGGTTTCCCCGGTGGCCTGGTTGCGATATTTGACCGCCACCTTGGAGGTCTTGCCCGCCTTCGGTACTCGCACGCTCAGATCGGCAACCGTCAGGCCATATTCAGACATCAAACTCTTGACCTTGGCAACGGCATCGGCGCGTTCGCGATCCTTGGTTTGGGCGATTTGTTCGTCGAGTGCGGCCCGTTGAGCCAACAGGTCTTTGAGTGATGCCATCTTTGCAAATCCTCGCTAGGTTTCAAGTTCAAGCATGGGGGACGCGCCGATTATAGGCATGGGCCCGCAAAACTCTCTAGCGACCTATTATGCGCAGATGCAGCGCCGCTCGCAATATTCGTTGAAATGGGCTGTTGTCGTGGTGCCGACATATTGACGCGGGGCCGCCACAAACCCGTGCGGGCGGCGACCCCGGCGCGCTTTACTTGAAGCCGATCTTGTCCAGCAGCTGCTGCACCTTGGGCAGATTCGCGCCCACCGAGGAAACCGGGATGGTTTCGCTCTTGAATTCACCCATCGCCTCGAGTGCCGGATTGGCCGGGCGCACACCGACCACCACCGGCCATTCGTTATTGCCGTTGGCGAAATAGATTTGCGCTTCCGGCGAACTCAGGTACTCGAGGAACTTGACCGCGTTGTCGCGATTCTTCGCATGCTTGGCCATCGCACCGCCGGCGATATTCATATGGGTGCCCCAGCTCTGCTGATTGGGAAAAACCACGCCCAGGCGCTCGACCACCGCGCGGTCTTCCGGCTTGCTCGAACGCATCATGCGGGCCAGGTAATAGCTGTTGGTCACGGCGATCTGGCATTCGCCGCTGGCGGCTGCCTTGATCTGGTCGGTATCGCCACCCTTGGGGGCGCGCGCCATATTGTCGACCACGCCCTTCAGCCAGGCCTCGGTGCGTTCCGCTCCCATATGCTCATACATCGCACCGAACAAGGACAGGTTATAGGGGTGCGAGCCGCTGCGCAGGCAGACCTTGCCCTTGTTCTTCGGGTCGGCCAATTCCTCGTAGGTATCGACGTCCTCTTTCTTGACGTTGATCTTGTTGTAGACGATCACGCGGGCGCGGGTCGACAAGCCAAACCAGGCCGAACCCTGGCCGCTGTCCTTGGCGCGCAGATGGGCGGGAATGCGCTGCTCCAGCACGGCCGACTTGACCGGTGCGAACAGGCCGTCGGTTTCGGCCAGCCACAGGCGTGCGGCGTCGACCAGCAGGATCACGTCGGCGGGGCTGGAGCTGCCCTCGCTTTTCAGGCGGGCGATCAGACCGGCATCATCGGTGTCGACGCGGTTGATGCGGATGCCGGTGGCTTTCGTGAAATTCGCGTACAGCGCTTCGTCGGTCTGGTAGTGACGGGCCGAATACAGATTCAGCACCTGCTCCTGAGCCAGCGCGGCCGTGGCCAGGCCAGTCAGCAGGCCGGCGGCGAGGGCGGATTTGACGAGACGGGAAATTCGCATGGGGTCTCCAAGCCAAGTAAGGTGGCCCGGAGTTTACCCCGTGAACAAGAATAATTCTTGTTTGAGCTCAATCTCAGGTCGTCGGCGGCACATAGCCCGCCACCGCTTCGGCGCCGGCGCCGAAGAAGAATTGCTCCATCTGCCGGGCCAGGTATTGGCGGGCGCGCAGATCGGCCAGGTTCAGGCGGTTCTCGTTGACCAGCATCGTCTGATGCTTCATCCACGCCGCCCAGGCCTCCTTGCAGACGTTTTGATAGATGCGCTTGCCCAGTTCGCCGGGGTAGGGCGCGAAATCCAGGCCTTCGCCTTCTTTCTTCAGATAAACACATTGCACCATGCGTGCCATAACAACCTCTGTTTGCTTGAGTGTGGAGGGGAGGCCCGGATTCAGGCCAGCTTCTTGACCAGCACTTGCGAGCGCCGGTCCCAGTTGTATTTGCGTTTGCGCTCTTCGGGCAGCCACTCGGGTTCGACGGGCGAAAAGCCGCGCTTGATGAACCAGTGCATCGTGCGTGTGGTCAGCACGAAGATGCTGCTCAGGCCTTGCGCCTTGGCGCGCTGCTCGATGCGCTTGAGGATGCGGTCGCCGTCGCCCTGGCCCTGCACCTCGCTGGAGACCGTCAGCGCCGCCATCTCGGCGGTGCGTGCCTCGACATAGGGGTAGAGCGCGGCGCAGCCGAAGATCACGCCGTCATGCTCGATCACCGTGTAGGCCTCGATATCGCGCTCGATCTCGTTGCGGTCGCGCTTGACCAGGGTGCCGTCGCGCTCGAAGGGTTCGATCAGCGCGACGATGCCGCCGACATCGTCCGGGCTGGCCTCGCGCAGGCTTTCCAGCTTCTCGTCCACCACCATGGTGCCGATGCCGTCATGGGTGTAGACCTCCTGCAAGAGCGCGCCGTCCACCGCCAACGGCAGGATGTGGCTGCGCTCGACGCCGGCCTGGCAGGCCTTGACGCAATGCTGCAGATAGAAGGCCACATCGGTGGGCTGGGTCGGGCGCGGCAGGCTGGCCAGCATGCGCTTGGCGTCGGCCAGGGCCAGCTCGGTGTCGATGGCGCTGTCCGGGTCGTCCGGGTTCTCGCGCACGCCGGCCACCTCGGTCATGAACAGCAGCTTGTCGGCCTGCAGCGCGATCGCGGCGCTGGTCGCCACCTCCTCCATCGTCAGATTGAAGGCTTCGCCGGTCGGCGAGAAACCGAAGGGCGACAGCAGCACGATGGCGCCGCTGTCGATGGCGCGCTGGATCGCCGCCGCATCGACCTTGCGCACCAGGCCGCTGTGCTGGAAATCGACGCCATCGACGATGCCCACCGGCCGCGCGGTCAGGAAATTGCCCGACACCACCCGCACCGTCGCATTGGCCATCGGCGTGTTCGGCAGACCTTGCGAGAACGCGGCCTCGATCTCGAAGCGCAGCTGGCCGGCCGCTTCCTGGGCGCAGTCCAGCGCCACCGCGTCGGTGACGCGCACGCCCTGGTGGAACTTCGGCGTCTGGCCCTTGGCGGCCAGCTGCTCGTTGACCTGGGGCCGGAAGCCGTGCACCAGCACGATCTTGATGCCCATCGCATGCAGGATGGACAGGTCCTGCACAAAGGCGTTCAGCTTGCCCGCCGCCACCAGCTCGCCCGGCATCCCGACCACAAAGGTCTCGCCGCGGTAGGCATGAATATAGGGCGCGACCGAGCGGAACCAGGGCACGAAGGTGTGGGGAAAGACAAGACTCATTGAGGCGGCGGGGCAGGGGTGGGAACGCAGCCGCGATTGTGCCGCAGCACTCAACGATAATCCGCGCCTCGTGAACGCCAAGCCTCCCCGTCCCCCTCGCGCAGCCGCTCAGCCCATCGTGGCCAACCCGCTGCCGCCCATCAGCTTCCCCGAATCGCTGCCGGTCTCGAGCCGGCGCGAGGACATCGCGCGCGCGCTTGCCGAGCACCAGGTCATCATCGTTTGTGGCGAGACAGGCTCGGGCAAGACCACCCAGCTGCCCAAGATCGCGCTGGCGCTGGGCCGTGGCCGGGCCAATACCGGCAAGCTGATCGGCCACACGCAGCCGCGGCGCATCGCTGCGTCCAGCGTGGCCAAGCGCATCGCCGAGGAGCTGAAGACCCCGCTGGGCGAGATCGTCGGCTACAAGGTGCGCTTCCAGGACCGGCTGCAGCCGGGCGCCAGCGTCAAGCTGATGACCGACGGCATCCTGCTGGCCGAGACGCAGACCGATCCGCTGCTGAAGGCCTACGACACCATCATCATCGACGAGGCCCACGAGCGCTCGCTGAACATCGATTTCCTGCTCGGCTATCTGCGCGAGGTGCTGCCGCGCCGGCCGGACCTGAAGGTCATCGTCACATCGGCAACCATCGATGCCGACCGCTTCGCCAAGCATTTCGAGTCTGCCAAGGGGCCGGCGCCGGTGCTGATGGTCTCGGGCCGGCTGGTCCCGGTCGAGCAGCGCTACCGGCCCTTCGAGGAATCGCGCGAGTACGACGTCAACAACGCCATCGTCGACGCCGTCGATGAACTCTGGCGCGAGGGCGGGGGCGATGTCCTGGTCTTCCTGCCCGGCGAGCGCGAAATCCGCGAGGCGGCCGAGGCGCTGCGCAAGCATCACCCGCCTGGTGTCGAGGTGCTGCCGCTGTTCGCGCGGCTGTCGCAGCAGGAGCAGGACAAGGTCTTCGAGCCGCACGGCCAGCGCCGCATCGTGCTGGCGACCAATGTGGCCGAGACCTCGCTGACGGTGCCCGGTATCCGCTATGTGATCGATCCGGGCCTCTCCCGGGTCAAGCGCTACGGCTACCGCAACAAGGTCGAGCAGCTGCAGATCGAGCCGATCAGCCAGTCCAGCGCCAACCAGCGTGCCGGCCGCTGCGGCCGCGTCTCCAACGGCATCTGCATCCGCCTCTACGACGAGAAGGACTTTCTCGCCCGGCCCAGGTTCACCGATCCGGAGATCCTGCGCAGCTCGCTGGCCGGCGTGATCCTGCGCATGAAGGCCTTGCATCTGGGCCAGGTCGACGAGTTCCCATTCATCGAGCCGCCGCCGCGCAAGGCCGTGGCCGATGGCTACCAGCTGCTGGGCGAGCTGGGTGCGGTCGATGATTTGAACGAGCTGACGCCTATGGGTTGGGAGCTGGCCAAGCTGCCGCTGGACCCGCGGGTCGGCCGGATGATTCTGGAGGCCAGGAACCGCGAGGCGCTCAGCGAGGTCTTGATCATCGCCAGCGCGCTCAGCGGCCAGGACGTGCGCGACCGGCCGATGGAGGCGCAGCAGGCGGCCGATGAGAAGCACAAAAAGTTCGATGACGAGAAGTCAGAGTTCCTGGGCTACTTGAAGCTGTGGAAATGGCTGGAAGAGAGCAAGGGCGGCTCCGGGGAACACAAGCTCAGCCACCGCCGCTACGAAGCGCTGCTGCGTGAGAACTTCGTCAGCCCGCGCCGGGTGCGCGAATGGCGCGACATCTATTCGCAGCTGCACACCGTGGTCGCCGAGCATGGCTGGCGCATGAACGGCAGCCCGGCCACCTATGAGCAGGTGCATCTGTCGATGCTGGCCGGCCTCTTGGGAAATATCGGCCTGAAGAGCGACGAGGATGAGTGGTATCTGGGCGCGCGCGGCATCAAGTTCTGGCGCCACCCCGGTGCGCATCTGAGCAAGAAGCCGGGCCGCTGGATTGTCGCGGCCGAGCTGGTGGACACGACCCGGCTGTTCGGCCGCGGCATCGCCGCGATCGAGCCGCCGTGGCTGCCGGCCATCGCCGGGCCACTGATCAAGACCCAGTTGATGGAACCGCACTGGGAGAAGAAGGCGGCCGAGGTGATCGCGCTGGAGCGCGCGACGCTGTACGGCATCGTCATCTACAGCAACCGGCGCGTGAACTTCGGCAAGGTCGATGCGGCCGCCGCGAGGGAGATCTTCATCCGCGAGGCCCTGGTCAACGGCGAATGGGAGACCCGTCTGCCCTTCCTGGCCCACAACCAGAAGCAGATCGCCAAGGTCGAGGAGCTGGAGCACAAATCGCGGCGCCAGGACGTGCTGGTCGACGACGAGCTGATCTACGCCTTCTACGACGCCCAGCTGCCGGCCGAGGTGTGCTCGGGCGCCACGCTGGAGCGCTGGTACCGCCACGAGTCCAAGGCCAATCCGAAACTCCTGCAGCTCAGCCGTGAGGAGCTGATGCGCCACGAGGCGGCAGGCATCACGGGAAGCGCTTTTCCGAAGACCATCCGCCTGGGCGGGGTCGACTGCGCCGCCACCTATCTGCACGAACCCGGCGATGCGCGCGACGGCCTCACCGTCACCGTGCCCATCTATGCGCTGAACCAGGTCAACGAGGAACGCTGCGAATGGCTGGTGCCCGGCATGCTGGGCGCCAAGGTCACGGCCTTGCTGAAGAGCCTGCACCAGCGGCCGCGCTCGCGCCTGGTGCCGCTGCCGGACTTCGTCGCCGAGTTCATCGAGCTCAACCCCTTCGCCCAGGGCAGCCTGGTCGAGGTGCTGCTGAAGGCCGTCAAGGAGCGCAGCCAGATCGCGGTGCAGCGCAACGACTTCAAGCTCGAACAGCTGCAAGCCCACCTGTTCATGAACTTCCGCATTGTCGACGAGCACGGCCGCCAGCTGGGCCAGGGCCGCAATCTGGCGGCGCTGAAAGCTGAGCTGGGCGGCCAGGCGCGCAGCGCCTTCCAGGCCCTGGCGGCGCTGAAGCTGCCTGCGGCGCATGCTTCGCCGGCCGCCGAGCCGACGCCGGTCGCTTCCGGGGGGCTGCGGGCCGAGATCGTCAAGCCGGCGCCGGTGCGCGAGGCGAGCAAGAGCTATACCGGCTGGACCTTTGGCGAACTGCCCGAGTTGATGGAGGTCAAGCGCGGCGCCCAGACCCTGATCGGCTTCCCGGCCCTGATCGACCGGGTCAGCCATGTCGAGATCGAGGTGTTCGACGAGCCCGATGTCGCCGCCGCCAAGCACCGCCTGGGCCTGCGCCGCCTGGTGGCGCTGCAGCTGAAGGAGCCGCTGAAGTATCTGGAGAAGAACATCCCGGATCTGCAGAAGATGTCGGTGCTGTTCATGAGCCTGGGCACGGCCGAGGAGCTGCGAGACCAGATTATCGGCGTCGCGCTGGACCGCGCCTTCCTGGCCGATCCGCTGCCGGCCGACGAGTTCGCCTTCAAGGCCCGCATCGAGGAGGGCCGCGCGCGGCTCAACCTGATCGCGCAGGAGGTGGCGCGTCAGACCGGGGTGGTGCTGATCGAGCTGGCGGCCGCGAGCCGCAAGCTCAAGGACGCGCGTGCGCCCAAGGAGGTGGGCGAGGACATCACGGCCCAGCTGCAGCGCCTGTGCCCCAAGCACTTCGTCACCGCCACGCCCTGGGCCCAGCTGCAGCACCTGCCGCGCTATCTGAAGGCCATCACCGCCCGGCTGGACAAGCTGCGCGCCGACACGGCGCGCGACGCCAAGCTGCTGGCCGAGCTGAAGCCGCTGGAGCAGCGTTTCCTGCGCCGCCTGGCCGAGCTCAAGGGCACGACGGATGCCCGGCTGGTGGATTTCCGCTGGCAGCTGGAGGAGTTGCGCGTCAGCCTGTTTGCGCAGGAGTTGCGCACGCCGCAGCCGGTCAGCGTCAAGCGGCTTGACAAGGTCTGGGCCCAGCTGAGCACCTGAGTTGTCGTGCCCGCGCCGAATGCCCCGTGAATCGAGGCTTTATTGCCGCATCGCCAGGCGCACAATCTGGGTCAAATCACACTTTGTTTCATCAAACTCCAAGGTCCGCACGCATCGTGCCGAATGCTGAACCGACTGCCAGCCCGCCAGACGCCGGTGCTGGCGCCAAGACCGCCGCCGCTGTGCGGCGCTTTGGTCGTTTTGAACTCCGCGCGCTGCTGAACAAGAGCACGCGCAGCATGCTGTGGTTGGTGCTGGACACCCGCAGCCAGCAGGAGATGCTGATCTGCATGCCGCGGCTGGCGCCCAACAGCCCCGAGGCACTGGCCCACTGGCTGAAGACCGCCAATGCCGGCGCCCGCATCCAGCATCCGAACCTGGCCCATGTGGTCGAGGTCGGCCAGGTCGAGCACTGGCCTTTCATCGCCTATGACCGCGCGCTGGGCGAGACCCTGAATGAGCGGCTGGCACGCCAGAACGCGCCCCTGCCGCTGGATGTGGCGGCCTGGACCTGCCAGTACCTCGAAGGGCTGGCCTTCGCCCATGAGGCCGGCCATGCGCACCGCGATGTGCAGGCCTCGACGATGCTGATCGACAGCCTAGGCCACGTGCGGGTGCTGGGCCTGGAGGTGGCGCAGGAGGTGTTTCCGGCCACTGTGGACTTCAATACCGTGACGCGGCGCGCGGTGCGCGAGGCGGCCCAGGACGATGTGCTGTGCGTTGGCCTGCTGATGCACCGCATGCTGACCGCCCGGCCGGTGCTCGACGAGAGCGATCTGCTGCTGGTGATGCAGCGCATGCAGCCGCAAGGCCATGAGTTGCTGCGCCTGGGCTGGGAGACGCCGCACCCGATTGCCGAACCGCTGCGCGCCATCGTCAACCGCGCCACCGACCGCCAGGCCGGCCACCGCTACCATCTGGCGCGCAGCTTCTGGCGCGCGTTGGAAGGCTGGCGCAGCGCGGCCAATGACCAGGGCGGCGCAATCGCTCAGCTGATGGACAAGCTGCAGCGCGTTGGCCACCTGCCTATCGCATCGCTGCGCTTGCAGCGCATCGCCCAATCGTCCAGCATGGAAGGCCAGCACGCCAGCGAGCTCTCCGGCCTGGTGCTGCAGGACATGGCGCTGAGCCTGGAGATGCTGCGCCGTGTCAACAACGCGCTGAAGCAGCAAGGCATAGCGGCCGGCGGCGGCGCCATCCTGAATATGCAGCGTGCCATCGCGATGCTGGGCCTGAACGGCGTGCAGCAGGCGGCCCGCGCGCTCAAACCCTGGCCCGGCCCGCTGTCCGAAGCCAATGCCGCGACCTTGCGCAGTCTGATGGTTCGGGTGCAGCGCGCCGGCCAGGTAGCGCAGGCGCTGCGCCCGGCCGGCTACGACGCCGAGGTGGTCTATCTGATCACCGTGATGCAGAACCTCGGCCGTCTGCTGCTGCAGTACCACTTTCCCGACGACGCCCAGCAGATCCGCCAGCTGATGCGCCCGTCCGAGCCGACCGCCGACAACCCCAAGCCGGTCGGCATGAGCGAGCAGTCCGCCGCCTATGCGGTGCTGGGCTGCGATCTCGAAGCGCTGGGCACGGCGGTGGCGCGCTACTGGAGCCTGGGCGACGAGCTGCTGCACATGATGCGGCGCCAGGCCATGGAGGCGCCGGTGCGTGGTGGCGGCAGCGATGCCGAATTGCTGCGCCTGACCTGCAGCCTGGCCAATGAAATCGTCGATGCGCTGGCCCTGCCCGAAGAAAAGCGCCAGGCCGGCGTCGAGACGGCCACCCGGCGCTATGCGCGGGCGCTTGGCCTGGGCCTGCGCGAGGTCTACGAGGCGCTGAATCCGGCCGCAGCCGCGACCCCCGCAACAGCCCACCCCGATCATCCCGATCATCCCGACCACGCCGTGCCGGCCGCAGCGCAGCCCCAGGCCTCGCCGCTGCGCTCGCGCCTGCGAGGCAAGACCGAAAGCGACGACCCGGTCGCCCAGCCGCCCATCGCGCCAAGCGGCTGATTCGCCCGCTCGCCACGATTCCTAGAACAAGGTCCCCATGCTTCCCTCCACACCCACCGCACCGCAGATGCCGCCTGCGCTGGGGCGCTTTCGCCCTTTGCGCCGGCTCGGGCAGGGCGCGCAGGCGACGGTCTGGCTGGCGCATGACCCGCGGCTGGACCGCGAGGTGGCGCTGAAGGTCTTGCTGGCCGGCGCCACGCCGGCCAATGTCGAGGCCTGGCTGCACGAGGCCCGCGCCGTCAGCCGCCTGACGCATCCGAATATCGTGCCGGTGTTCGAGGCCGATATGCAGGGCGGCCAGGCCTATCTGGTGTTCGAGTATGTGGCCGGCCCGACGCTCAGCGAGCGCCTGCGCAGCGGCCCGGCGCTGCGCCCCCGTGACGCGGTCGAGCTGATGCTGGGCGTGCTCGACGGCCTGCAGGCCGCCCATGCCGCCGGCGTCGTGCACCGCGATCTGAAGCCCTCCAACATCCTGCTCGACGCCAAGGGCCGGGCGCGGGTGATGGACTTCGGCATCGCCGCCCGCCTGACGGACGCCGGCAAGCCGCAAGGCATCGTCGGCACACCCGGCTATATCTCGCCCGAGGCCGCGCGCGGCGAGGCGCCGAGCCCGCAGATGGATGTGTTCGCGGCCGCGGTGATGCTGGGTGAGCTGCTGTCGGGCCAGCGCCTGAACGCCGACCCTGATCCCTGGCGCGCGGTGCGCCGCGTCATCGAGCAAGACCTGGCCCTGCCGCCGGGGCTCAATGCCGAGGTCGACGATGCGCTGCGCGCCATCGTGCTGCGCGGCCTGGCGCGCGATGCGACGCGGCGCTGGCCCACGGCCAAGGCCTTTCACGATGCGCTCAACGAATGGCTGCACCCGGCGGTGGCGCCCAGCAGCGAAGCGGGCGACACGGCGGCGCTGGAGTTCCTGCTGCGTCGCATGCGCCACAAGACCGATTTCCCGGCCATGTCCGATTCGGTCGGTCGCATCCAGCGCCTGACCCTGTCCGAGAACGAGAGCATCACCAGCCTCTCCAATGAGATCCTGAAGGACGTGGCGCTGACCCACAAGCTGCTGCGCCTGGTCAATACCGCCCAGTTCAGCCATGCCGGCGGCGGCAGCATCTCGACGGTCTCGCGTGCCGCCGCGCTGATCGGCTTTGCCGGCATCCGCAATCTGGCGCTGTCGCTGATCCTGCTCGAGCGCATGGAGAACAAGGCCCATGCCCAGCTCTTGCGCGAGGAGTTCCTGCGCTCGCTGATGGCCGGCTCGCTGGCCCGCGAGCTGTGCTTGGTGCAGCGCGAGAACGAGGAGAGCTTTCTCGCCGCGATGTTCCAGAATCTGGGCCGTTTGCTGACCGAGTTCTACTTTCCCGAGGAGGCCCAGCAGGTGCGCCGCATCACGCGGCCCGAGCGCCGCGCCGGTGGCGACACGGCCGGGCCCGCCGCGCCGGTCAGCGAGGCGCTGGCCTCGGCCCAGGTGCTGGGCCTGAGCTATGAGCAGCTGGGCCTGGGCGTGGCCAAGCAATGGGGGCTGCCGGACAGCCTGCAGCGCAGCATGCGCCGCCCCGACGGCGATGTGCCGACGCGGCTGCAGGACAACCCGGCCGAGCGCCAGCGCTGGCTGGCGCGGGCGGCCAACGAGATGTCCGACGCGATCCTGCAGACCGAGCCGGCCGAGACCCATGCCAAGCTCAAGGCGATGGCGCAGCGCTACTCGCGCGCCTTGGGCGTGCCGGTCGAGGCCTTCGATGCGGCCGCCGATCAGGCCCGCCAGCGCCTGGCCCAGCTGGCCCAGGCCATGGGCATCAGCCTGGCCAAGAACTCGCCGGCCCAGCGTCTGCTGGCGCCGCTGACCCCTACCGTCGATGACAGCCTGTCGCCGCACGAGCTGCAGGCCACCTTGCTGGCCGAGCCGACCCTGCAGCGCAGCGACGCCGAGGTCTCGCGCGAGCAGGCCAGCGAGACCCTGGCCGCCGGCATCCAGGACATCACCAATGCGATGGTCGAGAACTTCAAGCTCAACGAAGTGCTGCGCATGATTCTGGAGACCATCTACCGCAGCCTCGGTTTCCGGCGCGTGGTGTTCTGCCTGCGTGACCCGAAGACCGAAACCCTGACCGGCCGCTTCGGCCTGGGCGAGGGGGTCGAGGCGGTGGCGCCGCTGTTCCGCGTGCCGCTGCGCAGCACGCCCGGGGTCACGGCCGATCTGTTCTCGGCGGTCTGCCAGAAGGGCGTCGACACACTGATCGCCGACGCCTCGGTGCCCAAGATCGCCGAGCGCCTGCCGCCCTGGTTCCTCGGCGCACCGAAGGCGGCCAGCTTCCTGATCCTGCCGATGGCGGTCAAGGGCGCGCCGTTCGCGATGATCTATGCCGACAAGGCCCGGCCCGGCGGCATCAATCTCGGCGAGAAGGAGCTGTCCCTGCTGCGCACGCTGCGCAACCAGGCCGTGATGGCCTTCAAGCAGGCCAGCTGAGCGCCGGAGAGGTGGGGCGTAACGTGGCAATGAGGGGAGTATTGAAGAGCCTCACTCTTCAGACCACGCTCAGAAACCTAGTGTTCATGCGGGTTCCTTGCTGTTGAATTCCGGCGAGTGCAGCATCAATGTCTCGCATGGCCATACGCCATGCAGGTAGGAGGACCGTTGGCTCGCTCGATCTAGCGAAGTACTGCAGTCGTCTCAAACACCATCCGGCCTTTGGAATACTGCTCGCGTGGCTCTCGCAAATGCTGCTTCGTCACCACTTGCGATGTATGCCTCGCCGGCCTCGACCAAGGCTCGGAGCCGCAGAACTCCTCCGACTCGCCTCTCCAGTGCAGTTCGAAGTTTCTGGTCATGTCCGGGCAAGAATTCTCTCGCCGAGCCTTCCCCGCATCCGCATTGACACTGATTCATCGCTGATATCCAAAGTTACCCCCCCCCACTCTCGCATGCACTTAACCAGCGCATTTCGTGACGATCATGGGCGTATCGTCTCATCAATGTCGGCTGCTTGCCGATGTGGCAATGCTTTTGACAGCAAGTAGGATGCCTGCGGCAGGCTGGTGCTTGCTTGCGGGGAGATAGGAATGGAGTATGAGTTCTGCGTTTCGGGTAGCCAACGGCTTGCGGACCTTTGGGGCGCGGGTCAGGACTTGGAGACCGCGATCGAATACTGCGACTTTCACATCGAAATCGATCCGACTGCGCCGCACCTCGCGCCAGGCGAAATGGGGCGGCAAAACCGCATGCGACAAGCTTTTTGCAAAGCTGCCATCATTTCCTACTATCGTGCCTTCAATAGTGGTGTGCGGGGCGGGATGGATGGTGATGTCCCGGCGCGTGGTGTAAGTCCACAGCCCGGAGAGGCTGAGATGCGCGGGGTACTCAGC
>NZ_JAQOWX010000189.1:1159-6071 GCF_028462495.1 Paucibacter sp. XJ19-41 | reverse complement strand
CCGCGCGCCGAAGGCCGCGCCGCCTCGGCCCGCGCCAGCCGGCCGATCAGGCCCTGGTCGTCGCTGGGAATCAGGTGCTCGCGGCCGGCATAGGCCGCTGCATCGAAGCGGGTGCCCAGGCGCTGCACGCTGGCCCGGTACTGCTCGCGTCGGCCTTTTTCCAGCGCCTTGTCGACCGCGATGGTGGCCAGGTCCACCGCCTGGTTGGTGGTCGAGAGCAGCAGCACGCGGGCCTCGGGCCGGCGCTCCAGGTACTCGGCCAGCAGCACGCCCAGGGTCGTGGTCTTGCCGGTGCCGGGCGGGCCCCACAAAAAGGCGCTGCTGTGCTGCACCAGGGCCAGCGCGGCGCTCTGCGCCGGGCGCAGCCAACGGAACGGCGCGCCGCTCAGCGCCGTGGCGGCGTCCACCGGGCGGGGCCGGCCCAGATCGGGCAGGCAGGCCAGCGCGCGCTCGGCCCAGGGCGTGTCCCACCAGGCCTCGGCGACGGCGTTCAGAAAGCGGGTCGGGTACAGGCGTATCAGGCAGTCCGGCTCCGGCGGCGCGCTGCTGGCGTTCTGCAGCAGCAGCTGGTCCTCTTCGGCCAGCACGGCCAGCACGCTGGCCCCGCCCTTGACCGGCGCGCCCCACCAGGCCGAGGCCCCGTCCAGGCTGTCGTCCAGCAAGACCTGGGCCGAGGCGGCGCCCGGCCGCTGGCCTTCGGCATAGACATAGCCCGGCTCCAGCGTGACCCGCCACAGCGCGCCCTCGCGCTCGCTGCGCAGCACCTTGAAGTCGTAGAACTCGGGCGTCGCCGCCAGCTCGGCGGCCAGCGCCGCGCGCAGATCGGCCAGGCTCATCGGGCCTGAGACGGGGATGGCGAGGAGGGCGGGGTGGCTGGCACGCTCGCCAGATAGGCCAGCAGATTCGCCATCTTCTGGTCGTTGTAGCCGATGCTGAAGAAGCGCATCTTGGTGCCCGGCACGCTGCGTTCGGGGTCCCGGATGAAGGCCGCCAGACTGGTCGCCGACCAGACGATGCCTGAATTCTTCATCGCGGCCGAGTAGCTGTAGTCGAGCGTGGATCCGGCCGGCCGCCCGACGATGCCGTTGAGCTGCGGCCCGAAGCCGCCGCGCGCCGAGGGACCGAGCTGATGGCAGGACGCACAGGCGGCGATAAAGGTCGCCTTGCCGGCTGCGATATCGCCCACCGGGCCGGCCGCGCTGGCGCCNGCCCGACGATGCCGTTGAGCTGCGGCCCGAAGCCGCCGCGCGCCGAGGGACCGAGCTGATGGCAGGACGCACAGGCGGCGATAAAGGTCGCCTTGCCGGCTGCGATATCGCCCACCGGGCCGGCCGCGCTGGCGCCCGAGGGGCCGAGCGCGAGCAGGGTGGCGAGGGCGAGGAGCGCAGGGGGCGGCGACGGCGTCATGGGGTGGGGATTGTCGCGCTTGGCGCAGCGGCATACGCGATGCCGTAACGGGCGGTGGTGCGCCGCTTGGCGGAGTGTCTAGGCGTCGTGTTGATCGCGAGCCGACGGCAGCATGGAGACATACTCCGAGCGCGTCGCAGCGTGCCAGCACGTTTGCTGTGGACACCTCAGCCCTGGCGACCCAGTCGACGTAGCTCGCCTCAAATCTGTCAGGGCCTGTTGCTGATGACTTGACCAACTGTCACTGATCTTCGCTGTACCAAGCGATGCCGACCCTGATCGCCCGGTTCTGTGCTTTCGGCCTTCGCAAGGGGGAGGTTTGTGAGTTGCCATGGCAAGCCTTCCTGCGGTTTCATGTTTGCGATGCCGGCATTGCGCCCTACTTCCGTTGCGAGGTATCGGGGCCTTGCAGAGGACGCACATGAAGACTAAGCCGCCCGGCGACCACGGCACTGAGATACAGCGTTCCCCACCAGACAAGCCGTTCTCGCACGACGGCCATGACGCTGGACTTGCTCTTCGCAAAAACTGCGAGCCAGGGAACAGGAACGGCGAGCGACTCGCTGCCTGAACTCACCACAGGCGTGATGACGGTGAACAGGGCGACGAGCGGAAGGCCAATGACAAGAGCTACGGCGACAGACCAACGTGCCTGAAAGCCCATGAATGCTGCGACTGCGGGTGTCGCTATCCACTCGAGCATGAGATACGGAATGACGAGCAAACCGAACCCTAAGGCGATGGTCGCAACAGGAACCAGCGGACCCAGCAGATACATCAGTGCCGCATACAACAGCACTCCAAGGTAGAGGGTAACTGCGACGGCAACAGGCATGGTGGTTAGACAAGATGGCTACGCCGCAATTCCCGCAAAACCTCCGGATGCGCCACAGCCACGCGCAGCAGCGTTCTGGCGGCCCCGTTGGGCTCGCGCCGTCCTTGCTCCCAGTCTTGCAAGGTACGGGCCGAGACGCCCAAAAGAGGGGCGAAATCCCGCTGCGACAGCCCGACCTGAGCCCGTGCCCGCGCGGCGGCCGGCAGCGCAACCTCGGTCCCCCGAGCCGCCTCGCCGCGCTTGATCTAGCGGACCGACTCCCGCAGGTCCTGCTGGAACTCTTTGTTCATGTCAGAGGGCCTCTTCGATTCCTTGTTTCAACTCCGCGAGGACGCTGGAAGATCTCGGTTTCGGCTACCGTGCGCACCTCGCAATCCTACGGCATTGCCGTATGTTTGCAAGCGTGACACTAGCTGCCCGCCCCCCAAAAGCGAAACCCCAAGCCACATCGCTGTGCTTGGGGTCGGGGTGGCGTTCAAACCGGTGCTCTTGTGAAGCGGTGGTCCTGACGCGAGATCGGGCGGGTGGCCTGGGCGCTGTCGGAGTGGGTAACTCAGTGCCTTCAGTGTAGGGAACAGGGCTTGGCAGATGATTGCGAAGATGGCTTTGAATTCATTCAGTGCGCAATAATCTGCCAAGAATCAATTTCTTTGGGGTTGCTGATTGGCCATCGATAAGTTTGACAGGCAGATTCTGGAAATTCTTCAGAAGGAAGGCCGCATCCACAACCAGGAACTGGCGGACCGGATCGGGCTGTCGCCCTCGCCCTGTCTGCGGCGGGTGCGGGCGCTGGAGGAGGCCGGGCTGGTGAGCGGCTACCGCGCGGTGGTGGACGCCAAGAAGCTGGGCCTGACCCTGATGGCCCTGGTCCATATCTCGATGGATGTGCACACGCCGGAGCGCTTCGCTGGCTTCGAGGCCGCAGTGGCCTTGCTGCCCGAGGTGCTGGAGTGCCTGCTGATCACCGGCCAGGCCGCCGACTACCAGCTGAAGGTGGCGGTGCGCGATATGGACCATTACCAGGCCCTGCTGCTGGGCCATCTGACCCGCATCCCCGGGGTGACCGGCGTGCACAGCAGCTTTGTGCTGCGCAATGTGCTGAAGGACTCGGTGGTGCCGGTCCATCTGGCGGCTTGAGCGCCGACGTCTCGCCTCAGGCCTGCCAGACCGCGTAGCCGGCCTCGCGCAAGCCGATCGCCAGCTCCACCTCCATCTCGCGGGCGGCCTCGTAAGGCATGGGGTTGTATACCGCGTAGAGCTCGGGCAGCAGGCGCAGCCCGTAGTCGCGCACCAGGCGGTTGGCCTGCACGCCGGCCTTGTGGCGGTCGAAGCGCAGGTCCGGGTCGAGCCCGGTCATGCCGACATAGACGCAGGGCTTGCGGATGTCGTGGTCGGGATTGGCACGGCGAAAGCTCGCCAGGTTCCAGACGCGGTCGGACAGTTCGACGACGTAGACGTGGTGGTGGTGGCGCGGGCGCGGCGGCATGGCAGCCGCGATTGTCGCGGCGGCAGAAAATGCCCGCGCCAGCCCTTACCATCGCCGCATGAAAACAAGCTATCTCTTCGGCGCCATCCTGGCCTGCAGCGTCATCGGCGCCGTGCTGGGCAACCGCTCGGCCAAGACCCTGGCCCTGATCGCCTCGGGCGCGCTGTCCATCTACGGCCTGGCCCGGGTGCTGGGCTGATGAACCCGGGCTGACATCGCCGCCATGTACGCGAACTTCTTCGGCCTGCAGCAAGAGCCGTTCTCGATCGCACCGGACCCGCGCTATCTGTTCATGAGCGAGCGCCATCGCGAGGCGCTGGCCCATCTGCTCTATGGCCTGCGCGGCGGCGGCGGCTTCGTGCTGCTGACCGGCGAGATCGGTGCCGGCAAGACCACGGTGTGCCGCTGCTTCCTGGAGCAGATCCCGGCCCAGGACTGCAATGTCGCCTACATCTTCAACCCCAAGCTGACCGTCACCGAGCTGCTGAGGACGGTGTGCGAGGAATATCACATCGAGCTGGGCCCGGGCGAGCTGCGCACGGTCAAGCCCTATGTGGACGCGTTGAACACCTTTTTGCTGGCCCAGCATGCGGCCGGCCGCAACACGGTGCTGATCATCGACGAGGCGCAGAACCTCGCGCCCTCGCTGCTGGAGCAGCTGCGTCTGCTGACCAATCTGGAGACCCGCGAGCGCAAGCTGCTGCAGATCATCCTGATCGGTCAGCCCGAGCTGCGCACCATGCTGGCCGCCCCGGAGCTGGAGCAGCTGGCCCAGCGCGTGATCGCGCGCTTTCATCTGCAGGCCCTGTCCGAGGCCGAGACCGCGCAGTATGTGCGGCACCGGCTGGGCGTCGCCGGTTTTGGCGGCGCGCTGGCCCTGCCCTTTGACCGTGCGGCGCTGCGCCAGATCCACCGGCTCTCGCGCGGTGTGCCGCGACGCATCAACCTGCTGTGTGATCGGGCCCTGCTGGGCGCCTATGCCCAGGGCCGCCAACGCATCGATCGCAAGACGCTGGACAAGGCCGCCGCCGAGGTGTTCGACGACGCGGCCTCGCGGCCCAATTCCGGTTTCGGCGGCTTTGGACGACGGCGGGCCTGGATGCTGGGCGCCGGCGGCGCGCTGACCGCCGCCGCGGTGTTCGCACTGGCCACGCGCGCGCTGGGGCCCGAGGCCGGGCGGCCTG
>NZ_JAQOWX010000189.1:0-930 GCF_028462495.1 Paucibacter sp. XJ19-41 | reverse complement strand
TGCGGCCGCTGCCAGCGCCGCGCCGAGCGCTGCTCCCGTTGCTGCTGCGTCCGCCGCCAGCGCGGCCGCCTCCGCCCCGGTGCCGCGACCCGATCCGGCCGCGACGATCACACTGGCCTTGCGCAGCGAGGCCGATGCCTGGCGCGAGCTGGCTGCGCTCTGGGCACTGCCGCCGCCCAGGGCCGAGGCCGACTTCGCCGCGCTCTGCGCGGGCCTGCGCAAGACCGCGCAGACCAGCGCCGATCCGGCGCCCCAATGTTTCACCCAGAGCGGCGCAGCCGACGGCGGACTGGCCCTGCTGCGCCTGCTGGACCGCCCCGCCATCCTGACCCTGCACGACGCCAGCGGCGAGCCCGCCTATGTGCTGCTGCAAAGCCTGGGCGGCCAGCACGCCACCGTCAGCGCCGGCGGCCACACGCAGACTGTCAGCCTGCTGGCTTTGGACCGGCAGTGGCGCGGCGAGTTCAGGACCCTGTGGCGGGCGCCGCCGGCCTACCAGGGCCGCATCACCAGCGGCCCGCTGCCGGCCTGGCTCGATGCCCGGCTCGACCAGGCTTTCTCCGGCGCGCCGGCTGCGGATGGGGCGCCGGCGCCGCTCGGCCTCAAGTACGACCAGGCGCTGCGCGCCAAGGTGGCGGCCTTCCAGCGCGCCCAGGGGCTGCGCAGCGACGGCCTGGCCGGCCCCGTCACGCTGATGCTGCTCAACCGCGCCAGCGGCATCGACGAGCCGCGCCTGCAACAAGCCCTGGCCGGGCACTGAAGCACCATGTCCTACATCCTCGATGCCTTGCGGCGCGCCGAATCCGAACGGGAGCGCGGCAATGTGCCCGGCCTGCACGCCAACCCCATCCCCGCCGACCATGCCGATGATGACGAGACCGCCGCGCCGGCGCGACGCTGGCCGTGGGGCGCGGCGGTGCTGGCGCTGGG
>NZ_JAQOWX010000188.1:0-6339 GCF_028462495.1 Paucibacter sp. XJ19-41 | reverse complement strand
GCACGGCCGCGGTCGTCGCGGCGCTGGCCCAGGCCGGTGTGCGCTGCGAGACCGTGACCGGCGGCGGCACGGGCAGCGCCGAGTTCGATCTGCACTCGGGTGTCTACACCGAGCTGCAGCCGGGCTCCTATGTCTTCATGGACGGCGACTACGGGCGCAACGACTACGGCCAGGCGCTGCGCTTCGAGCACAGCCTGTTTGTCGCCACCACGGTGATGAGCCAAGGCAGCGGCGATCGTGTGGTGGTCGACGCCGGACTGAAGTCGCTGGCGCTGGACTCCGGTCTGCCGACGCTCTGGGGCGAGGCCGGGCTGGCCTATGTCTCGGCCAATGACGAGCATGGCCTCGTGCAGCTCGCCGATGCGAGCGTGCCCCGGCCGGCGCTGGGCCGCCAGCTGCTGCTGGTGCCCGGCCACTGTGATCCCACCTTGAATCTGCATGACGAGATCGTCGCGCTGCGCGCCGGCCGGGTCGAGGCCGTCTGGCCGATCGCGGCGCGGGGCCTTAGCCGCTGAGTTGCGCGCGGCGCCAGCCCAGACCCAGATTCACGCCCAGATTGCCCAGCGCGATCAGCGCCACACCCAGCCATTGCTGCAAGCCCAGCTGCTGGCCGTAGAAGCCGTGATCGATGGCCAAGGCAATGGCTGGGTAGATGAAGCTCAGCACCGCAACCCGCGTGGTTGGCAGGCGCTGGATGGCCGAATAGAGCAGGATGTACATCAGCCCGGTGTGCAGCACCCCCATGCCCAGCAACCATAGCCAGGGCGCCGGAGACTGCTGCGGCGCCGGCAGCGCGCCGAAGTCGGCCAGCGGCAGCAGCAGCAGCGTGCCCAGGCTCACCTGCACCAGCGCGATCAGCTGCGGCGGCACGCCGGCCAGGCGCTTGATCACCAGGGCCGCGAAGGCGTAAAGCAGGGCCGCACCCAGCGCCATCGCGAAGCCAAGCAGGCTGGCGCTGCCCTGGCTCAGCGGACCGATGCCGACCAGCAGCAGCAGGCCGACAAAGGCCAGCGCGATCCAGGCCAGCTTGGCGGCGTCGACCCGCTCGCCCAGCAGCAGCACACCCAGGCCGACCAGCATGAAGGGCTGGGTGTTGTAGACCGCGGTGGCGATCGATATCGAGGCGTGGTGGAAAGCCGCGAACAGCAGCACCCAGTTGAAGACGATGAAGACTCCGCCCAGCGCCGACAGCCCCAGCATGCGGCGCGTGAAGTGGCGGCGCCGCAGCAGGCCGGTCGCGGCGCACCAGGCCGCCAGGCACAGGGCACCGAACAGGCAGCGGAAGAACACCACATTGAAAGGGCTTTGGCCCGACTCGAAGACAAAGGCGCCGATCGTGCCGGAGATCGCCATGGCAGCGACCATCTGCAGGCTGCCGAGCTGTTGCGTGCTGAGTTTCATCGCCCAATTCTCTTGGCTTGCTCCCGAAATTCACGTAGGCTTATCTGAGAAAAAACGCTCACCAGCCTTCAAAAACCAAGAGATTTTCGATGTCTGCCTTCAATCCTGTGGTCGATGCTTTGGACGCCCGCATCCTCGCCCTGCTGGCCGACGAGGGCCGCTTGCCCATCAGCGAACTGGCACGCCGGCTGGGCCTGTCGGCGCCCAGCGTCACCGAGCGGGTGCGCCGGCTCGAAAGCGAGGACGTGATACGGGGCTATGCCGCCGGGCTCGATCTGCAGCGCCTGGGCTACCCGCTGCAGGCCCTGGTGCGGCTGCGCCCGGTGCCGGGCCGGCTGCGCGATGTCGAGGCCCTGCTGCTGCAGACGCCCGAATGCATCGAATGCGACAAGATCACCGGCGAGGACTGTTTTGTCGCCCGCCTGGTCCTGCGTTCGATCCAGCATCTGGACCAGGTGCTGGAGCCCTTTGCCGACTGTGCCGAGACCAATAGTGCGCTGGTCAAATCCACCCCGGTGCAGCGGCGGCTGCCACCGCTGCGTTAGCCGGGGGATTTCTGCACAATGGCGTGGTTCACAAAGATCAGGGAGATCCCATGTCCTACTTGCTTTTGATCGTTGAACCCACCGGCCAGCGCGCGGAGCGCGGTCTTGACGCGGGCCGTGATGCCTGTGAGCAGATGGGGCGCTTCGGCGCCGATCTGCAGGCCAAGGGTCTGCTGGTGGGCGCCAATTCGCTGGCCACCTCCGGCGTGCGCCTGCAGATGCGCGAGGGCCGGCGGGTGCTGACCGACGGGCCATTTGCCGAGGCCAAGGAACTGGTGGGCGGCTATTTCCTGCTGAACTGCCAAAGCCGCGAGGAGGCGCTGGCCATTGCCGCCGAATGCCCGGCTGCCCAGTGGGCGAGCGTCGAGGTCCGCCGCATCGCCCCCTGCTACGAGGACTGAGTCGGGACCGAGGCGAGTCCCTGCGGACTCACTGACGCCCGACGAAGGCCCAGACGCGTCTCGTGCGGCTGGGCTGAGTCACGGCGAGGCCCTGCGGACTCGGCGACGCCCGACGAAGGCCCGGCCGCAGCCCGCGCGGTTGGGCCGAACCGCCGCCCTCAGACCGGCGGCCCGAACACCAGCGCCTGGTGCACCGAGGCGCCGGCCATCACGCCGTCGGCCGAGGCGAAAGTGGCGTTGTGCGGCACTCGCGCGGCATCGCCGGCCGCGTAGACGCCGGCCACCGTGGTCTGCTTGAAGGCGTCGGTGCGTATCACCGGGCCGAAGGGGCCAGCGTCGAATTCGCAGCCCAGCTGCTCGGCCAGCGGGCTGGCCATCTCGGTGCGGCTGGCCAGATACAGGGCCGCGATCTCGATCAGCCGGCCGTCGCGCAGACGCACGCCGCCGTCCTCCATGCCGGCCAGCGGCGCCGGCTCCAGACTGACACCGCGCGCCAGCAGCTGGGCCCGCATCTCGCCATCGAGCTCAGCTTCGCGGCCGTTCAGCAACAGGGTGGTCGGGCCCCACTCGGGAATCAGCTGGGCCTGGTGCGCCGACATCGGCCCGAGCCACAGCACGCCCAGCGGGCGGCCGTCGAACTCGTAACCATGGCAATAGGGGCAGTGCAGCACGGTCCGGCCCCAGCGCTCGTGCAGGCCCGGGATGCCATCGGGCAGGCGGTCGACGATGCCGCAGGCCAGCACCAGCTTGCGCGCGCGCAGCGCCTCGCCGGTGTCCAGCACCACCGAGAAGCCGCCGCCGCTGGCCTCGGCCGCCGCGCCGACGGCCAGCCCCTGGATGAAGCGCACATTGGGGTAGTCCAGCAGCTTCGCACGCGCGTTCGCGATCATTGCCAATGGGGCCTCGCCGTCCTGACCGAAGAAGCCGTGCGAGGCGCTGGCAAAGCGGTTGCGTGGCGCGCCGGCGTCGACGACGCAGACCCGACGGCGCCCGCGCGCGATCTGCATTGCGGCGGACAGGCCGGCGAAGCTGCCGCCGATGACCAGCGCATCAAAAGTCATGGTCATGGTGATGGGCCGTGCCCCGGTGGGATTGCAGGCGTTGATGGAAATCGGCGGACAGCTGGGCCAGGCTGACGCCCCCCAGCCGCGCCAGCAGCAAGGCCTCGGCCTCGGCGAAGGCGCTGCCCAGGGCCGCATTGACGGCCTTCTCGACCAGGCAGTCAGGGTGCTCCGAGCGGTGGCCGATGGCCAGCAGGGTCGGCGCGCCCAGCGCCTCGTGCACATCGCGCAGGCTGATGTCGGTCAGCCGGCAGGCCAGCGACCAGCCGCCGCCATGGCCCTTCTCCGAGGCGACAAAGCCGGCCTCGCGCAAGCCGCCCAACAGCCGGCGCAGCACCACCGGATTGCTGCCCATTGCCTTGGCCAGCGTTTCGGAGGTGGCGGGGCCGTCCATTTCGGCCAGGTGCAAGAGCACATGCAGAACGGCGGAGAGGCGGCTGTCTCTAGTCATGCAACATCATATGTTTCATGATTTGAAGGCGTCAACCGTTTCGGTAAAAACCCTCTGTTTCGATGGCCTTGTCGATTTCGTCCGATCTGCTTCGTCGTGCATGCAGGGGCCGACGAAACGCTGCCACCCAGCCAAGGAGAACACCATGCGTTACATGATCATCGTCCGGGCCACGGCCCAGAGCGAAGCCGGCGTGATGCCGCCGCCCGAGGACGGGCTGATGGCCGAGATGGCCGCCTTCCACGAGCAGCTGGCCCAGGCCGGCGTGCTGCTCGACGCCAACGGGCTCAGGCCCAGCAGCGAAGGCTGGCGCATCCGCCACCAGCGCGGCCAGCGGCTGCTGATCGACGGCCCCTTCGCCGAAACCAAGGAGCTGATCGCCGGCTACACGCTGATCCAGGTGCGCTCGCGCGAAGAGGCGATGGAATGGGCGCGGCGCTTTCCGGCGCCCTTTCGCGACCAGCTCTGCGAGATCGAGGTGCGCCGGCTCTACGAGCTGGAGGACTTCGAGGACCAGGCCTGTGTGGACCGCTTCCGCGAGCTGCCGCCCTACAAGAACTGAGTCACATCGTTAACATCAAACTTCAGGGAAAACATCCAATGATCAAGACCATTGCCCTCGTCATCGTCGCCGCCCTGGCCCTGCTGCTGATCTATGCCGCTACTCGCCCCGACAGCTTTCGTGTTGAGCGCAGCACCCGCATTCAGGCGCCGCCCGAGAAGATCTATGCGCTGATCCATGATCTGAAGGGCTTCAACCGCTGGAACCCCTACGAGAAGAAGGACCCAGCCATCAAGGGCCAGTACAGCGCCGTCACCGCCGGCGCTGGCGCTCGTTATGGCTGGGAGAGCGACAAGGTCGGTGTCGGCAGCATGGAGATCACCGAGGTGGCCGCGCCCAGCCGGGTCGCCATGAAGCTGGACTTCGTCAAGCCCTTCGAGGCCCACAACCAGGTGGAGTTCAGGCTCAGGCCCGAGGGCGGCGCCACCCAGGTGAGCTGGGCCATGCAAGGCCCCTCGCCCTTTGTCTCCAAGCTGATCGGCGTCTTCATCAGCATGGACCGGATGATCGGCCAGGACTTCGAGGACGGGCTGGCGAACCTGAAAAGCCTGGTCGAGCAGCACTGAATCACCCACCCACCCACCAAGCACACAAACCATCTAGGGAGACCCCATCATGCACAAGCAAATCTTCGTCAATCTGCCGATCAAGGACATGGCGCGTTCGCAGGCCTTCTTCCGCGCCATCGGCTATGAGTTCAACAGCCAGTTCACCAATGATCAGGCCGCGGCCCTGGTGCTGGGCGAGAACCTCTATGCGATGCTGCTGGTCGAGGACTTCTTCAAGGGCTTCACGGCCAAGACCCTCGTCGATGCTCACCAGAGCACCGAGGTGCTGACCTGCCTGTCCTGCGACAGCCGGGCCCAGGTCGATGCGCTGGTCGCCAAGGCGGTGGCCGCCGGCGCCACCGTGCCGCGCCCGCCGCAGGACCATGGCTTTATGTACTCCCATGGCTTCGAGGACCTCGACGGCCATGCCTGGGAGCTGATGTTCATGGACGCCAGCGCCGCCGCCAATCCCGCCCAAGATGCCTGAGCGCAGCGAGATCCATCGCGCCATCGATGCGGTCTGGCGCATCGAGTCGGCCAAGATCATCGCGGTCGTGGCCCGCATGGTGCGCGATGTGGGCCTGGCCGAAGAACTGGCCCAGGATGCGCTGGTGGCCGCGCTGGAGCATTGGCCCGTCGACGGCCTGCCCGACAAGCCCGGCGCCTGGCTGACCACGACGGCCAAGCGCCGCGCGCTCGACCGCCTGCGCGAGCATGCGCTGCACGAGCGCAAACATGAGGAGATCGGCCTGGACCTGGAAGCGCTGCAGCAGCATGTCGAACCCGATTTCGTCGACGCGCTCGACGCCGCCCGCCAGGACGATATCGGCGACGACTTGCTGAGACTGATCTTCACCGCCTGCCATCCGCTGCTCTCGACCGAGGCGCGGGTGGCACTGACCCTGCGCCTGCTGGGTGGCCTGTCCACCGACGAGATCGCGCGCGCCTTCCTGACCGCCGAGACCACGGTGGCCCAGCGCATCGTGCGTGCCAAGCGCAGCCTGACGGCGGCGCGCGTGCCCTTCGAGGTGCCGCCGGCCGGCCCGGCCCGCGCCGAGCGCCTGGCCTCGGTGCTGGAGGTGATCTACCTGATCTTCAACGAGGGCTACTCGGCCACCGCCGGTGACGACTGGATGCGCCCGGCGCTGTGCGAGGAGGCGCTGCGCCTGGGTCGGGTGCTGGCCGGGCTGGCACCTGATGAGCCCGAGGTGCATGGTCTGGTGGCGCTGATGGAGATCCAGGCTTCGCGCACCCATGCCCGCACCGATGCGCAAGGCCGGCCGGTGCTGCTGATGGCCCAGGACCGCAGCCGCTGGGACCGCTTGCTGATACGCCGCGGCTTGGCCGCGCTGCAGCGCGCCGCCGGCCCC
>NZ_JAQOWX010000187.1:0-6533 GCF_028462495.1 Paucibacter sp. XJ19-41 | reverse complement strand
TGGCCGAGGCGTGGTGGTGATCCTGCACCCGGTCCTTGTGACGGCATACCTGACGATCCAGCTTGTCCATCAATTGGTCAATCGCGGCATAAAGATCCTCATGAGACTGCTCAACGAAAATATCGCGTCCCTTCACATGGACGGTCACTTCGGCCTTCTGCCTGCGTTCCTTCTCCTTTTGCTTTTCCACCATCAGCAAGACGTTGATGTCGACGACTTGATCGAAATGGCGGGTCACCCGGTCTAGCTTGGTGAGCACGTACTCACGAAGGGCCGGCGTGACTTCAAGATGATGGCCGCTGATAGTCAGGTTCATAGAGCCTCCTTTCACAGGGTGGACAGGGAACACGGAATCGGGGAGTGGACAGGGATGTCAGGGATCAGGGTTCGGGAGATTGGGGGGGTGGGGAGCGGTAGCAGAGGTGGGGTTGAGAAACTGCAGAGGGCGAAATCAGTGTGCGCCCGATGCGCTTGTGTGACAAGCGTTTGACATGAATGCCCGAGCCTTTCGCAGTGCCGAGCCCCGGCGGGACCAAAGCTGTGCTTCAATGCGCTGTTGGCTTGCTGCGGCCAATGTCGCGATGTGATAATCACAGCACCCAATCTCTGGAGTTTTCCTTGGACAGCGATCACCCTCGGTGACCGTCCCTCCAGTGCCTGCAGCCCGCCGCGTTACTGCTTTTGCAGACGCAGCCGCCAGTCCGGAGTGAGACGGGACCCCTTATCCCTATCCGGATGGCGACCATGCCGTCCCCCGCTATGACGGCGCAGCGGCGCTGGAGATCTGTTGCATGCTCAATGTGTTCACCTTGGACAATGGCCGCCTGAAGGGCGGGTTGTTTCAGGAAGAAATCGAAAGCCCCGAGGCCCTGGCCCAATCGCGTCCGGTATGGGTCGATCTGGAAAGCCCCAGCGTCGAGGAAAAGGGCTGGATACGCGACCGCTTCGGCCTGGTGATCCCGGAGAACATCGTCGATGACGATCTGGAGGAATCGGCACGTTTCTACGAGGAAGACAACGGCGAGCTGCATATCCGCTCGGACTTCCTGATCGATGACGACGAGACGCCGCGCAATGTGCGGGTCGCCTTCATCCTGTTCAACAACGTGCTGTTCTCGGTCCATAACGAGGACCTGCCGGTGTTCCGGCTGCTGCGCCTGCGCGCACGCCGCATCCCGGCGCTGATCGAGGATGCCAAGGATGTGCTGCTCAAGCTCTACGACGCCGATGCCGAGTACTCGGCCGACGCGCTGGAAGGCATTTACGACAGCCTGGAGAAGGTCAGCGCGCGGGTCTTGAAGAAGGACGTCAACGATGCCGAGGCCGGCGTGGGGCGGGCCGCGATCGCGCGCGAGGAAGACCTGAACGGCCGCATCCGCCGCAATGTGATGGACACACGGCGCGCGGTCAGCTTCATGATGCGCAGCCGCATGCTGAACGCCGAGCAGTTCGAGGAGTCACGCCAGATCCTGCGCGACATCGACTCGCTGGACTCGCACACCGCCTTTCTGTTCGACAAGATCAACTTCCTGATGGACGCCACCGTCGGCTTCATCAACATCAACCAGAACAAGATCATCAAGATCTTCTCGGTGGCCAGCGTGGCCCTGCTGCCGCCCACGCTGATCGCCAGCATCTACGGCATGAACTTCAAGTACATGCCCGAGCTTGACCAGGCCTGGGGCTACCCCTTCGCGCTCGGGCTGATGCTGGCTTCGGTGGCCGCGCCCTTCATCTATTTCCGCCGCAAGGGCTGGCTCAGGTAGTCGCCGCGCTCAGCAGCGCGTCGCTGACCTCGCTCAGGCGCTGCACCTCGCGCCAGGAGCCCCGGCGCAGGTCTTCGTGCTTGGGCGCGATCGTGAAGCCGGCATCGGCGCCAGCCAGCATCGGCACATCATTCAGGTTGTCGCCGATGGCGGCGATGAACAAGCTGCCGGGCCGCGCCTGGTCGCGCAGATGGCGCAGCACATTGGCCTTGCTGACCAGCTCGGGGCTCGGTGAGTCGCCGTGCCGGAAGGCCGGGTTGATGCGCACGGTGCCGGTGCTGATCTCGTTGCCGAAGCTCATGAAGTGGGCGATCGCGAAGTCGGCGAAGACGCGCCGGCGCACGATGTCGGCGGCGATGAAATAGCTGTCGCTGACCACGCCCACCAGCCAGCCCTCGCGGCGCAGGCGCTTGATCGCGTCGACCGCATCCTCACGCAGCGGCAGTTCTCGCGCGACCCGCACGAACTCGCGCTGATGCACGAACTTGAAGACCTGGGCAATCGAGTCGCTGCGGGTCGAGGCGTCGATATCATGGCGGTCCAGCCAGCGCGCCAGCTCGGCCTCGCGTCCGCTGTGCTTGGCCATGGTCTCGACGAAGCGGCCCTCGATCAGCGTACCGTCCATATCGAACAGCGCGACCTTGTCGGCGCTGGCCAGGCGGCGGGCCACGCGCTCGAAGGTGCCGCGCGACTGGCGCTCGACCTCCTCCAGCTCCAGGAACTGCTCGAAGGAGAAGCGGTTGCTGGCCTTGGCGCGGTGCATGATGGCGCGGCTGACCTGCTGCGCCATCAGTGAGAGCCGGTCCAGCGGCTGGCTGTCATTGACGATCTCGCCGATCTCGACCTCGACCACGCGCGCGCCCTTCAGATGCGCATCGATCAGGATGCCGACATCGACACCGTAGTCATCGTCCAGGGTCAGGGTGCGCAGCAAGGCCGTCGTGCCGGCGATGATGCCGCCCAGCGGCTGGACGAAATGCGCGAGCTCGGGGAAGAACACCCGCAGCAGCGGCTTGGCCGTCAGCTCGGTGACGCGGCCGCCGCTGCGCGAGAAGCGCGCCTTGACCAGATCGGCCGAGCCCTCGGCCAGCGGCCCGGTCATGCGCTCGATCAGGTCGCCGCGCAGGCCGCCCAGGTCGGCGTCCAGATAGAGCACCCAGGGCGTCTGCACCAGGTTCAGGCCATCCACCATCGAGGCACCCTTGCCCAGCAAGGTGCTGGTGACGACGCGGGCGCCGGCGGCCTCGGCCCGCTCGATGGTGGCATCGATCGAGCCGTCATCGATCACGATGATCTCCACATCGGGCGCCTGGCGGCGCACCACCGCGATGACGTCGCCGATCTGGCGCTCCTCGTTGAGCGCCGGAATCAGGACGGTGAGGTTGTGCTTGTTCTCCATGGTCCGAGTTTGACATGGTCGCTGTCCAGGGGCGCCGACCCTATCATCGGGGTGTCGAGCCGACAATAGGGGTCACAAATGGACACAACGATCCGATCAATGGTGGTTCATGTCTGCGACAGCCCGCGCTCGGCCCAGGTGCTGGGTCTGGCCCGGCGGCTGGCGACCGAGCACGGCGCGCGCCTGCAGGCGGTCTATGCGGTGGCGCCCAGTGCCTCGGGCGCCTATATCTCGCCCGAGGCCTCGAGCCTGGCGGTGCAGCTGCGTGGCGATACCGACAAGGCCCGCCAGCAGCGCGCGGCCGATCTGGTGGCGGCGGCCGGCGGCGAGATCAGCTTCGCCAGCGTGATGAGCGATGCGGCCACCGAGATGGTGCAGGCGGCGCGCAACAGCGATCTGCTGGTGATGGGCCAGCAGGAGCCTGGGCAGCAGCACGGCCTGCCCGAGGGCCTGGTCGGCCGCCTGCTGGTCTCAGGCGCCTGCCCCATCCTGTTCGTGCCCTATGTGCACGAGACGCCGCGTTGCGGCGAGCGGGTGCTGGTGGCCTGGCGTGACTCGCGCGAGAGTGCGCGGGCGCTGCGCGATGCGCTGCCCTTGCTGCGGCGCGCCCAGCGGGTCGAGCTGGTGCGTTTTGCCGAGAGCGAGCTCGCCGGACCCGAGCCGCTGCTGCGCGCCCAGGCCTATCTGCGCCTGCACGGTGTCGAGGCCGAGCTCAAGGTCTTGCAGCGGCCCGAGTCCTCCCTGGGTGAGCGCCTGATCTCGCCGTGGACACCGGATGCCTCGGTGGCCGAGGCCTTGCTGTCACAGGCGGCCGACAGCGACGCTGATCTGATCGTGATGGGCGGCTTTGGCCATACCCGGCTGTGGGAGCTGGTACTGGGCGGCGTCACGCGCACGATGCTGGAGTCGATGACGGTGCCGGTGCTGATGTCGCACTGAAGCGCTAGGTGACGCGCAGCCGGCGCTTGATCAGGCGCAGCAGGGCGCCGACCAGCGGCAGCTTCTCGTACAGCTCCTCGGCCGCATCCCAGTAGTCGCGGTGGTAGACGACCCGGCCGTCGCTGCCGAAGCGCAGATGGCTGCTGCCGTGGATGGTCTGCGCACGGCCGCGCAGGCCGAATTCGAAGTCCCAGCACAGAAAGCACTGGTCCCCCTCGACCAGCGTCTCCAGCACCTTGAAGCGGGGCGCATCGAGGGCCTCGAACATATGGGCAAAGATGGCCTGGATCGCGCTCAGGCTGTGCACCTCGTTGAAGGGGTCGCGAAAATAGGCGGCCTCGTCGTAATGCCGGCCCAGCCGTGCGATGTCGGTGGGCTGCAGCTGTTCGAACAGCGTGACGATGGCTTGGGCGCGTGGGTCCATTCAGAGTCCGGTGGCGCGGCGCACCGCGCGAAAGTAAAGACTGTAGGGCAGCAGGCGCAGCAGCTTGAGCCAGAGCGTGAAGCGCTTCGGAAAATGGATCTCGAAGCGGCCGTCGGCCCAGCCGTCCAGCATGGCCTGCGCGGCCTGGGCGGGGCTCAGCAGCGCCGGCATATGGAAGTCGTTGCCGGCGGTCAGCGGGGTTGCGACAAAGCCGGGATGCACGACCGAGACGCCCAGGCCTTCCGGGGACAGGTCTTGATAGAGCGCCTCGGCCAGATGGGTCAGCGCCGCCTTGGCCGGACCATAGGCCATGGACTTGGGCAGCGCGCGGTAGCCGGCCACGCTGGAGACCAGGCTCAGATGACCCCCGCGCCCCGCCTGAGCCTGGCGCAGCAGCTGGGGCAGCAGCGCATCGAGCAGATTCAGCGCGCCGACATAGTTGATCTGCAGATGGCGCACGGCCTCGTCAAGCCCGAACTGCTGGGCCCGCATCGGCTGGTAGTGGCCGGCGCAGAAGATGCAGGCATCGATCTGGCCATGGCTGGCCTGCAGCTGGGCCACGGCCGCACGCAGGGCCGCTGCGTCCTGCACGTCCAGCGGCAGCGCCGTGCTGCCCGGATGGGCCTGAACGAACTCCAGCAGCAGCGCTGCCTGGCGCGCCGAGACCACCACGCGCGCACCGGCGCCATGCAGGGCCTCGGCCAGCGCCCGGCCGATGCCGCTGGAGGCGCCGACGATCCAGGCAGTCCTGCCCTGCCAGTGCTGCAGCTTGGGGTTGAGCGACATGGCTCAGCGCTTCTGGAAGGACAAGGTCACTTCGCCCAGGCGCACACCGAACTTGCTCATCTGCGCCTTGTTCAGCATGACCTTGTCATCGATCAGATACATCCAGTCGTCGAAATCGACCTCATAGACTGTGCCGTCGACCGGCAGCCGCAGCGTGTAGCTCCAGCGCAGCGCATTGCCGGCGGCCTCGCCGCGTGCCTCGCCAACCACATCGTCGGCCCGCCCGCTGTAGCGGCCGCCGCCCAGATGGCGCAGGCGCCAGACGCGGCGCTCGGTCTTGCCGTCGCTGTACTTGAAGTCCTCTTCCAGCAGGCCCTCGTCGCCCTGCCAGCTGCCTTTCAGATCGACCGTGAAGCGGCGCTGCACCTTGCCGGCGCGGTCGGTGAACACGCCATGCGCCAGCAGCGGGCCGTTGAAGTACTGCCGCAGGTCCAGGGTCGGCGTCTGGCCGGCGTAGTCGGCCGGCGTAGGCGCCGAGGCGCAGCCGGCCAGCAGCAGGGCGCCGCCAAGGACGAGAAGATGACGGCGATTCAGTTCGGGGCGCATGAAACAGCCTCCTGCTCGGGTTTGATGATCAGCACGTAAAGCGCGCCAGCGGCGGCCAGTTTCAGCGCGCAGGGCAGCAGGCAGTAGGCCCAGGTCAGGGCCTGCAAGGCGGCGGGGTCGCGCTGGCCCGGCGCATAGCCCAGCCATTGCAGTAGCGGTAGGGCCAGGCCGGCGGCCAGCGCGAGATTGAGCTTGTTGGCGAAATTCCACCAGCCGAAGAACACACCCTCGGCCCGGCCGGCCAGGCCGGCGCCTTGCACCACGCCGGTCAGCAGCGCGCCGGGGATGGCCAGATCGGCGCCCAGCGCCGCACCGCTGGCCAGGCAGACCAGCACAAAGCCCAGCTGATCGCCGGCGGCGAGGCTGCTTGCCCAGGCAAAGCTCAGCACCGCCAGCAGCATCGCCGCCAGCCAGGCGCGCGCCCGGCCCAGCCGGGCCACCACGCGCAGCCACAGCGGCATCGACAGCGCGGCGGCCACGAAATAGCTGGCCAGATACAGCCCCTCGGCCGCCGGCGTCTGCAGGCGGTCGCGCACAAAGAACAGCAGCAGCGTCGCCGGTATCGCGGCGGCAATGCCGTTGAGCAGGAAGACCAGCAACAGCCGGCGAAAGCCCGGCGTGCGCCAGGCCAGGGCCAGCCCCTGCTCGGCCGCGCTGCGCTCGCTGGGCCGTG
>NZ_JAQOWX010000186.1:0-6617 GCF_028462495.1 Paucibacter sp. XJ19-41 | reverse complement strand
CCGGCGCCCGCCGCGCCCGGGGGGCTGTGTCGCGGACCTCGGGCCGGACCGGCGGCACGGATTCGGGCCGGGGCGGCACGGCGTTCGCACGTCTGAGCTGCGCCAGGAATTCCGGCGACAGAAAGGCGTTGGCATCGTCCGGCGCAGAGCTGGCTGGGGCCATCGCTACCGCCTCCTCGGCGGCGCGGCGCTCGGCCGGCGGACCGCCGAGCAGCCAGGCCCGGTACTGCGCGACGCCAGCGGGCCTCTCCAGGGGCCGGCCCGAGGTGGCGGCGTCCAGGGTGTGCAAGAGCGGCAGGCTGTAGCGCGGGCGCGCATCGCTGGTGACGCAGCGCTCGATCAGCGCCGCCGTCGCTTCCCGGGGCTCGCCGCTTGGGCGCGCCGACGGCGGCATCGCGCCGCTGATGCAAAACCTCACAACTTCGCTGAGCGCAAACAGATCGAAGGCCGGATTTTGCGGTGCGCCGGGCGGCGTGCCCTGCTGCTCGGGCGGCGCAAAGCCGGCCAGCAACTCGGTCTGAGGGCTGCTACCCAGATCCAGCGCCAGCGTGGCGGCGGCCCAGTCGGGCCCCAGCAATAACGGCCTGTCATCGCCGAGCAGCAGGATGCTGCCCGGATGGATGCCGCCGTGGGTCCGGCCCGTGCGGTGGAAGGCATCAATCGCGCCGAGCAGATCATCCAGCAGGGCCAGCAGCGAGGCCTCGTCGGGCGGGCCCGGCATATCGCGGCGCAGATCGAGCAGGGTCTGGCCGCCGCGATAAGGCATGGCGCGATAGACCGTGCCGCGCGCCTGCCACAGGCGTATCACCTGGACCAGGGCCGCATGCTGGCAGCGCGCCAGCATGCGCGCTTCGTCGACAAAGGCGGCCAGGCCGCGCTGATAGGCCGCCGCGTGAGCGGCTTCGACGCAGGCGACAAGGCCCGAGCCCTCGCGCCGTGCCAGCGCGGCGGGGAAGTACTCCATCAGGACCACGGTCAGCCCCAGCTCCAGATCGGTCGCCAGATAGCTCAGCGAGGAGCCGCTGGCGGCGATCAGGCCATGCAGCTCATAGCCATCGAGCCTATGGCCGCTGGGCAGCACCTGGTCGGCGTTCGGCAGCGCCGCAGGGCGGGCGGCATCGGGCTGTGGGGTGGGCGAAGTCATGCGCGGGCGGGCGGTGGTCGGGCGGGCACAGCTTAACGAGAGCCGGAGCCGAGCTTGTACGCAGTTGTTGCGAGCTGTGGTGGCGGTCGTAAAAAAGCCANGTCGGGCGGGCACAGCTTAACGAGAGCCGGAGCCGAGCTTGTACGCAGTTGTTGCGAGCTGTGGTGGCGGTCGTAAAAAAGCCACCTTGCGGTGGCTTCGGGTGAGGGGGTCCCGCCTTACAGGCCGGCCGCCGCGCGGAGCGCTGCAGCTTTATCGGTACGTTCCCAGGTGAACTCGGGCTCTTCGCGGCCGAAGTGGCCGTAGGCGGCAGTCTTCGAGTAGATCGGGCGCAGCAGGTCCAGCATCTGGATGATGCCCTTGGGCCGCAGGTCGAAATGCTCCTGCACCAGCGCGGCGATCTTGTCGTCCGAGATCACGCCGGTGCCCTCGGTATAGACCGTGACATTCATCGGCCGGGCCACGCCGATCGCGTAGGCGACCTGGATCTGGCACTGGCGTGCCAGGCCGGCGGCGACGATGTTCTTGGCCACATAGCGGGCCGCGTAGGCGGCCGAGCGGTCGACCTTGCTCGGGTCCTTGCCGGAGAAGGCACCGCCACCGTGCGGGCAGGCGCCGCCATAGGTGTCGACGATGATCTTGCGGCCGGTCAGGCCGCAATCGCCCTGCGGGCCGCCGATGACGAAGCGCCCGGTCGGGTTGATCAGGTACTTGGTGTCGGCCGTGATCCATTCCTTGGGCAGCACCGGCTTGATGATCTCCTCGCGCACCGCCTCGTAGAACTCGGGCTTCATCTTGTCGCCCAGGCTCCACTCGGGCGCGTGCTGGGTCGACAGCACGACGGTGTCGATGCTGTGCGGCTTGCCGTCCACATAGCGCATCGTCACCTGGCTTTTCGCGTCCGGGCGCAGATAGGGCAGGCGGCCGTCCTTGCGCAGCTGGGCCTGGCGTTCGACCAGACGGTGGGCGTAGTAGATAGGCGCGGGCATCAGCTCCGGCGTCTCGTCGCAGGCATAGCCAAACATCAGGCCCTGGTCGCCGGCGCCGATGTTCAGATGGTCGTCGGAGGCGTGGTCGACGCCCTGGGCGATGTCATTGCTCTGCTTGTCATAGGCCACCAGCACCGCGCAGCCCTTGTAGTCGATGCCGTACTCGGTGTTGTCGTAGCCGATGCGCTTGATCGTGTCGCGCGCCACCTGGATGTAGTCCACATGGGCATTGGTCGTGATCTCGCCGGCCAGCACCACCAGGCCGGTGTTGCACAGGGTCTCGGCGGCCACGCGGGAGCGCGGATCCTGTTCGAAGATGGCGTCAAGAATCGCGTCCGAGATCTGGTCGGCCACCTTGTCGGGATGTCCTTCGGAGACGGATTCCGAAGTAAAGAGAAAATCGCTGTTCGCCACTTGTATGCTCCTAGTCGTCAGTCGGTCGGCGTTGCCGTGCTGTCGGGAGACGCGGCGAACGCTTTAGCGGCATTTGTTGAGCTTGACAGCCCGGCGGGGTTTTCAATGGCTTGATAAACACCCGCATCGCCCCGCAAGTTGTCCAAATTAACTCGGCGATGAGCCGATTATAGAAACACAAATGTCCTTGTTGCTGCGCTTGCTCTCCCGCTGCCCTTTGTGGCTGCTGCATGGCCTGGGCGCCATCGTTGGTTGGCTCAGCTGGGCGCTGTCTCCCAGCTACCGTTCCCGCTTCAAGGCCAATGTGCAGACCGCCGGTCTGCGCTGGGCCCAGGCGCGGCCGGCTGTCGCGCACGCCGGCCGCATGATCGGCGAGCTGCCCTGGCTGTGGCTGCGGCCGCACGGCCAGGCCCTGGGTGCGCGGGTGCGGCTGGAGGGCCGCGAGCATGTCGAGGCGGCGCTGGCCCAGGGTCATGGCCTGATCCTGCTGACCCCGCATATGGGTTGTTTCGAGGTCACGGCCCAGGCCTATGCCGAGGCCTACGGCGCGCGTGCGCCGATCACGGTGCTGTTCCGCCCGGCGCGCAAGGCCTGGATGCGCGAGCTGCTGGATGGCACGCGCGAGCGCCCGGGTCTGGCCACCGCACCGGCCAGCCTGGCCGGCGTGCGCCAGATGTTGAGGGCGCTGCGCCAGGGGCAGACGGTGGGTCTGCTGCCCGACCAGGTGCCGCCCGAGGGGCTGGGCGTATGGGCCCCGTTCTTCGGCCGCCCGGCCTACACGATGACCCTGGCGGCCAAGCTCAGCCTGCAAAGCGGTGCGCCCATCCTGCTGATCTGGGGTGAGCGCCTGAGCGGCGGGCGCGGCTATGTGGTGCGCATCAGTCCGGGTCCGAGCCTGCCGGACGATTCCACGCCAGAATCCGCAGCCGCCATCATCAACAAGGCCATGGAAGACCTGATCCTGCTCGCGCCCCAGCAATACCTGTGGGGCTATCACCGCTACAAGAATCCGCGCGGCCTGGACCTGGGGCGGGGCGCTTGATGCTGGGCCGTCTGTCCGCCCACCTCTTCATCGGGCTCTTGTGGCTCTTGCATTTCCTGCCGCTGAGCCTGCTGGCGGCGCTGGGCCGGGGCCTGGGCTGGCTGCTCTGGCATGCGGCCGGCTCGCGCCGCAAGGTGGCGCTGCGCAATCTGGAGCTGTGCTTTCCCGAGCAGACGCTGGTGCAGCGTGAGCGCCTGGCGCGCGAGCATTTCGGCTGGCTGGGGCGCAGCTTTCTGGAGCGCGGCCTGCTGTGGTTTGCCCCGGCCGAGCGCTTGCAGAAACTGGTGCGCGTCAAGGGCAATATCAAGCTGGCCGAGCAGGGTGGGGCACCGGTGATGTGGCTGCTGCCGCATTTCGTCGGCCTCGAATGGTCGGGCCCGGCCCTGATGCTGAACCAGGCGAGCCCCGGCGTCGATATGTACCAGGCGCAGAGCACCCCGGTCTTCGATACCCGCATGCTGGGCGGGCGCTCGCGCTTCGGCACCACCGCCTTCGTGCAGCGCAGCGAGGGCATACGCCCGGTGCTGCGCCTGATCCGCCAGGGCTATGCCTATCTGAACGCGCCCGATATGGACTTCGGCGAGCGCGAGTCGGCCTTCGTGCCCTTTTTCGGCGTACCGGCATCTACGTTGCTGGCACCCTCGCGGCTGGCGCGCAGCATGCAGATGCGGGTCCAGCCCATCGTCGTGACCATGCTGCCGGGCGGCCAGGGCTACGAGGTCGAGGCCGGCGAGCCGCTGGCCGGCTACCCCAGCGATGACCCCGAGGCCGACGCGCTCAGGCTCAACCAGTGGCTGGAGGCCCGCATCCGCGAGCGGCCGGCCCAGTATCTGTGGGTGCACAAGCGCTTCAAGACCCGGCCCGAGGGCGAGCCGGGCCTGTACTGACGGTGATAATCGCTCCATGAAACGTCGCTTCACCAAGATGCAGGGGGCCGGCAACGACATTGTCGTCCTCGACGCCACCCAGGCGCCGCTGGCGCTGAGCGAGGCGCAGCTGCGCGCGCTGGGCGACCGCCGCTTCGGCATCGGCTGCGACCAGATCCTGGTGATCGAGCGCTCCGCCACGCCGGGCATCGACTTTCGCTACCGCATCTTCAACAACGACGGCGACGAGGTCGAGCATTGCGGCAATGGCGCGCGCTGCTTCGTTCGCTATGTGTCAGACAAAGGGCTGAGCGACAAGCGCAGCATCAAGGTCGAGACCGTCAACGCGGTGCTGGAGCTGCGGCTGCGCGAGGATGGCCGGGTCACGGTGGACATGGGCGCGCCGGTGTTCGCGCTCGAGCGCGTGCCCTTCGATGCGCAAGGCCTGACCCCGCGCGGCGAAGGCGGCTTCGAGCTCTGGCCTCTCGAGGGGCTGGCTTGCGAGGTGGCGGTGCTGTCGATGGGCAACCCGCATGCGGTGCAGCGCGTCGCCGATGTCGAGACCGCGCCGGTGCTGAGCCTGGGCCCGCAGGTCGAGCGGCATGCGCGCTTCCCGCGCCGTGTCAATGCCGGCTTCATGCAGGTGCTGGACCGGGGCCGCATCAAGCTGCGCGTGTTCGAGCGCGGCGCCGGCGAGACCCTGGCCTGCGGCACCGGGGCCTGCGCGGCCGTGGTGGCCGGCATCCGGCTGGGCTGGCTGGACGAGAAGGTCGATGTGCAGGCGCTGGGCGGCCTGCTGACGATTGAATGGGCCGGCCTGAGCCAGGGCCTGGCCGCGCCGGTGCTGATGACGGGACCGGCCCAAACCGTTTTTGATGGAGAGATCACGCTGTGAGCAGCAATCAAGGTACCCAAGGCATCACCGAGCAGGACATCGCCGACTTCCTGGCCAACACGCCCGGCTTTTTCGAGCGCCATGCAGAGCTGCTGGCCAGCGTGCAGCTGAGCCATCCGCTCGGCCAGCGCGCGGTCTCGCTGCAGGAGCGCCAGGCCGAGATGCTGCGCGAGAAGATCAAGGGCCTGGAGCACAAGATCATCGAGATGATCCGCAACGGCCAGGAGAATGTGTCTATCGCCGACCGCCTGCACCGCTGGACCCTGTCGCTGATGCGCACGCGGGATGCGGCGGCGCTGCCGGCCGTGCTGCTGCAGGAGCTGCGCCACCAGTTCATGATTCCGCAGGCGGGGCTGCGGCTGTGGGGCGTCGATGCCCCGCATGCCGGGGCCGAGTTTGCCCAGGCGGTCAGCCAGGATGTGAAGAGCTTCGCGGCCAGCCTGAATCAGCCCTACTGCGGCGTCAACTCGGGCTTCGAGGCGGCGCGCTGGCTGGACCAAAGCCACGGCGTGACCTCGCTGGCCCTGATCCCGCTGTCGCAGGGAGGCCAGGCCTTTGGCATGCTGGTGCTGGGCTCGCCCGACCCGACCCGCTACACGGCCGAGATGGGCACCGAATTCCTGGCCCGCATCGGCGAGATCGCCAGTGCCGGCCTGGCGCGGCTGCTGCCGGCGCCGGCCGCTCCCGATGTCGGCGCCGCAGACTGAGGATGTGCTGCAGCGCTATCTGGCGCATGCCCGCGTGCAGCGCCGGCTGGCGCCGCGCACGCTGAGTCTTTACGCGGACGCGCTGCAGCGCCTGCAGGCGCTGGCCTTGCGCGACGGCGTCGAGCTGCTGCGCTTGCAGACCGCGCAGGCGCGACGCTGGGTGGCGCAGCTGCACCGCGAGGGCCTGGGGCCGCGCAGCCTGGCTTTGCTGCTGTCGGCCTGGCGCGGGCTGTATCGCTGGCTGGGCGGCGAGCGGCTGGTGGCGCTGAATCCGATCGAGGGCTTGCGTGCGCCCAAGGCGGCCAAGCCCCTGCCCAAGGCCTTGTCGGCCGACGATGCGGTGCAGCTGGCCGACCATGCCGACACCCGGGCCGACCCGGCGCTGGAGGCACGTGACCGCTGCATCGTCGAGCTGCTCTACGGCTGCGGCCTGCGCGTGGCCGAGCTGGTGGGCCTGGATGCCCAGGCCAGCGGCACCGCGCGCGGCTGGGTCGATCTGGCCAGCGCCGAGGCCCAGGTGCTGGGCAAGGGCAGCAAGCGCCGCAGCGTGCCGCTGGGCC
>NZ_JAQOWX010000185.1:0-6695 GCF_028462495.1 Paucibacter sp. XJ19-41 | reverse complement strand
GCCCGGCACGCGCAGCGCGCCGGCCAGGTCGGGGCGCAGCATCGGCTCCAGCCGCGCCAGCGTGGCGCCGTCGATCAGCTCGGCGGCGATGCCGCGCGCCGCATACCAGGCCTGCTTGCGCCCGGCCAGTGCCAGCTCCTGATCGTCGGCGGCCAGCCACAGCGTGCCGCAGCGTCCATGCTCGACCTGGGCGGCATGGCCGGCGCTCTCGTCCAGCCAGTCCTGCCACAGCCGCATCGAGCGCTGGCTCAGCGCGAACTCGGGATCGTTGCCGCCGGCCTCGTCGTCGACCACCAGCAGATGGCCCATCGAGGCCGCTGTCGCACCACCACCGACCGCGCCGGACTCGATCACGGCCACGCTGAGCCCCTGGCGCGCAAACTCGCGCGCGCAGGCCGCGCCGACGATGCCGGCGCCGACGATCAGCACATCGGCCCGGCGGGTGCTGGCGACGGCGGACTTCAGGCGATGCCCCAGGCGAAGGGGTCGCCGTCCTGGAACACCAGGCTGGCATCCAGGTTCACATGGGCGCGGCCATGGATGGTGGGCAAGACCTGACCCGGCTCGCCGCTCTGGTAGCTGGCGGCAAACACGCTGCCGATCACGCTTTCCTGCTGCCAGAGCGCACCGGGTGCCAGCTTGCCGTCGGCCGCCAGGCAGGCGATCTTGGCGCTGGTGCCGGTGCCGCAGGGGCTGCGGTCATAGGCCTTGCCGGGGCACAGCACGAAGTTGCGGCCGTTGTGGGCCGGGTCGGCTGGCGGGCCCAGCAGCTCGATATGGTCGATCTCGGCGCCGCCGGCGCCGCTGACGCCCTGGCGCGGCAACTCCTGGCGCAGCGCCCAGGCGAAGTCGGTCAGCGCCTCGACCGAGGCCAGCTCCAGGCTCAGGCCATGGTCCTCGCACAGAAAGAACCAGTTGCCGCCCCAGGCGACATCGCCGTGTACGGTCTTGCCGGCGATCCGGACGGCCACCCGCCTGGCATGGCGCCAGGCCGGCACATTGGCGATGCTGACGCTGCCGTCCGGGTGCAGCCGTGCCGTGATCCGACCCACCGGGGTCTCGATCCGGTGCTCGCCGGGCTGGATGCGACCCAGATAGGCCAGGGTGGCGACCAGGCCGATGCTGCCGTGGCCGCACATGCCCAGATAGCCGACATTGTTGAAGAAGATCACGCCGGCCGTGCTGTCGCTCAGCTCGGGCTCGCACAGCAGCGCGCCGACCATCACGTCCGAGCCGCGCGGCTCCATCACGACGGCGCGGCGCCAGGCATCGTGCTCGCTGCGAAAGCGCTGCAGGCGTTCGGCCATGCTGCCGCCGCCGAGATCGGGGCCGCCGCTGACGATCAGCCGGGTCGGTTCGCCGCCTGTATGGGAATCAACAATGCGAGTCGTGTTCATTCGATCACCGCCTGGGCAAACTGGCGCAGATAGTCCATCAAGGCGTCGCTGGCCTGGGCGGCCTGCTCGCCGTCGCCGCCGGCAATGGCCTGGGCCAGCAGCAGATGGCGGCGCGCGCCTTCCTTGATATCGCCCTGGTGCTGGTAGGCATACCAGAAGCGCCGGCACTGGATCACCATGGGCACGACGGCGGCCACCGCGAAGGGGTTGCGGCAGGCCGCGTGGTTGACCCGGTCCAGCGCCTGATCGGCATCCATATAGGCGGCCAGATCATCGTCCTCGCCGGCCTTGACCATGCTGCGGGCACAGGCCAGCAGGTCCTCGCGCTGGGCCGGTGTGGCGCGCCGGGCCGAGGTCGCGGCGATCAGGCGCTCCAGCACCCGGCGCGCCTCGACCAGGTCCAGATGCTCGGCCAGCCAGATATCGCTGACCCGCAGGCCGCGCCGCGGCAGCTGCACGATCAGGCCGTTGGAGACCAGGCGCATCAGCGCCTCGCGGGTAGGCGTGCGGCCCAGGCCGGTGCGCTCGATCAGCTCGGCCTCGACGATAGGGGCGCCGGGCTTGAGCACCAGGGTGGCGATCATCGATTCGAGCGCGTCATAGGCCTGGTCGGCCACGCGGCGCTTGTTGTCGTGTTCGGGGGCTTCGGTACTGTCGGTCATGGCGGCATCATCGCAGGCCGCTAGGCTCTGGCCAGCAGGGTTTGCATTTAATATATTGGTAGAATATTTTTTGATTTCCGGCTTGTCAACCCCATCTCGGCTGCGGTGGGTGGCTGCCCCGGGTGGCCGCATACAATCCGCAGTTCTTCCGTCCGCCAAGGGCGGCTTTCACCAAAGGGATTCCGACGTGTTTATTTCCAACGCTTTTGCCCAAGCCGCCCCGGCCGCTGCCGCCGGTAGCACCGAGTCCAGCTTGCTGAGCATGCTGCCGCTGGTGCTGATGTTTGTGGTGCTGTACTTCGTGATGATTCGCCCGCAGATGAAGCGTCAGAAGGAGCACAAGGCCATGATCGAGGCCCTGGCCAAGGGCGATGAGATCGTCACCTCGGGCGGCCTGCTGGGCAAGGTGTCCAAGCTCGGCGACAGCTTCGTGACCCTGGAAGTGGCCACCGGCGTCGAGCTGCAGATCCAGCGCGGCGCGGTCGTGCAAGTGCTGCCCAAGGGCACCGTCAAGTAATCCTGCTGCCAGGGGCGCGGCGCCGTCGGCGCAGGCCCCCAACCCATAGCCCGGCGCCATGATGGTGCCGGGTTCGCTTCAGGCGCTGACGCTGACTCGGCCTGAGAGGACGCACCATGAATCGTTATCCGCTGTGGAAGTACGCGATCCTTGTGATCGCGATGCTGATCGGCTTCATCTACACGCTGCCGAATTTCTTCGGCGAGGTGCCGGCCGTCCAGGTCTCCAGCGCCAAGGTCACCGTCAAGCTCGATGCCTCGATGGAGTCGCGGGTCGAGCAGGCGCTGAGCGCCGCCGGGATCAAGGCCGACTTCGTCGAGTTCGAGGGCAATTCGGTCAAGGCCCGCTTTGACAGCACCGATACGCAGCTGAAGGCCAAGGACGCGATCAGCAAGGCGCTGAACCCGGATGCGAATGACCCGAGCTATATCGTCGCGCTGAACCTGCTGTCGCGCTCGCCGCGCTGGCTGTCCAATCTGCATGCCTTCCCGATGTATCTGGGCCTGGATCTGCGCGGCGGCGTGCACTTCCTGATGCAGGTCGACATGAAGGCGGCGCTGACCAAGAAGGCCGAGTCGCTGACCGGCGACGTGCGCACCTTGCTGCGCGCCAAGAACCTCCGCCACGCCGGCATCAGCCGCGATGGCAATACCGTGGTGCTGGCCTTCCGTGAGGCGTCGGCGCTGACGGCCGCGCAGAACCTGCTGAGCGAACAGATCACCGATGTGCAGTGGACGCCCGNCGGCATCAGCCGCGATGGCAATACCGTGGTGCTGGCCTTCCGTGAGGCGTCGGCGCTGACGGCCGCGCAGAACCTGCTGAGCGAACAGATCACCGATGTGCAGTGGACGCCCGGCCAGAACGGCGACCAGCCGACGCTGACCGGCGCGCTGAAGCCGCAGGCCCTGGTGCAGGTGCAGGAAACCGCGCTGAAGCAGAACATCACCACCTTGCACAACCGCGTCAACGAGCTCGGCACCTCCGAGCCGGTGATCCAGCAGCAAGGGCTGGACCGCATCGTCGTGCAGCTGCCCGGCGTGCAGGACACGGCGCGCGCCAAGGACATCATCGGCCGCACCGCGACGCTGGAGTTGCGCATGGTGGACGACAGCGCCGAGGCCCAGGCGGCCGTGGCCGGCAGCGGCCCGGTGCCCTTCGGTACCGAGCGCTATATCGACCGCGGTTTCGGCCCCATCATCGTCAAGCGCCAGGTGGTCATCACCGGCGACAACCTGGTCGACGCCCAGGCCGGTTTCGACGAGAACCAGCAGCCCGCCGTGCATCTGAACCTGGACGCCAAGGGCGCGCGGGTGATGAAGGACGTGACGCGCGAGAACATCGGCAAGCGCATGGCCATCCTGTTGTTCGAGAAGGGCAAGGGCGAGGTCGTGACCGCACCGGTGATCCGTGGCGAACTCGGCTCGCGCATGCAGATCTCGGGCGCGATGACCACGACCGAAGCCAGCGACACGGCCCTGCTGCTGCGCGCCGGCTCGCTGGCCGCGCCGATGGAGATCATCGAAGAGAAGACCATAGGCCCGACCCTGGGTGCCGAGAACATCGCCAAGGGCCTGGCCTCGGTGCTGTGGGGCTTTGTCGCGGTGGCCGTGTTCATGTGCATCTATTACGCACTGTTCGGCGTGTTCTCCTCGCTGGCCCTGGCTTTCAACCTGTTGCTGCTGATCGCGGTGCTGTCGATGCTGCAGGCCACGCTGAGCCTGCCGGGCATGGCCGCCATCGCGCTGGTGCTGGGCATGGCGATCGACTCCAATGTGCTGATCCATGAGCGGGTGCGCGAGGAGCTGCGTGCCGGCGCCGCGCCGCAGGCCGCCATCCATGCCGGCTACGAGCGCGCCTGGGCGACGATCTTCGACTCCAATGTGACGACTCTGATCGCCGGTATCGCGCTGCTGGCCTTCGGCTCCGGCCCGGTCAAGGGCTTCGCGGTGGTGCACTGCCTGGGCATCCTGACCTCGATGTTCTCGTCGGTGGTGTTCTCGCGCGGCCTAGTCAATCTCTGGTACGGCCGCCAGAAGAAGCTCAAGTCCGTCTCTATCGGTCAGATCTGGAAGCCTGAGGCCGACGCGCCCAAGGCCTGAGGAAACTAGTCATGGAACTGTTCCGCATCAAACGGGATATCCCGTTCATGAAGCACGCGTTGCTGCTCAACGCGATCTCCTTCATTACCTTCGCGCTCGCGGTGTTCTTCCTGGTCAGCCGCGGCCTGAACTTCTCGATCGAGTTCACCGGCGGTTCGGTGGTCGAGGTCGAGTATGCGCAGGCTGCCAATCTGGAGAAGACCCGCCACACCGTCGAGGCCATGGGCTTTGGCGAGGTCCAGGTGCAGAACTTCGGCACCTCGCGCGATGTGATGATCCGCCTGCCGCTGCGCGGCGACATCAAGCAGACCGAGCAGGTCGGCCTGGTGTTCGACGCACTGTGCAAGGCCGAAAGCGGCACCGTCTCGCAGCGCAACATCGTCACCGACAAGGGCGAGTCGGTCAGCAAGCAGGTCTGCCTGAACGCAGCCCAGGCCGAACCGATCAAGCTCTCGCGCTCCGAGGTGGTCGGCCCGGCGGTGGGCGCCGAGCTGGCGCAGGACGCCGCGCTGGCGCTGAGCTTCACCGTGGTCGGCATCATGATCTACCTGGCGCTGCGCTTCGAGTGGAAGTTCGCGGTGGCCGGCATCATCGCCAATCTGCACGATGTCATCATCATCCTGGGCTTCTTTGCCTTCTTCCAGTGGGAGTTCTCGCTGACGGTGCTGGCGGCCCTGCTGGCGGTGCTGGGCTACTCGGTCAACGAGTCGGTGGTGATCTTCGACCGGGTGCGCGAGGTGTTCCGCAAGTTCCGCAAGCTGAACGCGCACGAGGTCATCGACCACGCGATCACCAGCACCACCAGCCGCACCATCATCACGCACGGCTCCACGCAGCTGATGGTCTTGTCGATGCTGATCTTCGGCGGCCCCTCGCTGCACTATTTCGCGGTGGCGCTGACCATCGGCATCTGCTTCGGCATCTACTCCTCGGTCTTCGTGGCTGCGGCGATCGCGATGTGGCTGGGCATCAAGCGCGAAGACCTGGTCAAGACCCCGGTCAACAAGGAAGATCCTGACGATCCGAACGCCGGAGCGGTGGTGTAGAGTCATTTGCACCACCTGCCTGAATCCCTGACGCCTTCATGACCGACGCCGCCCGCAACAAAGCCTTGGCTTCGCAAGCGCGGCATGTCTATCTGGAGGCCCTGGTGCGTGGCCTGGCACCGGTGGCCGGCGTGCTCAATGAGGCCGCCCAGCAACTGCTGCTGCTGCCGGCCGAGTACGCGGTGATGGTGGCGCGCCGTGACGGCGTGGCTGCCTGGATGCGCCATGGCCCGGCCTGGCAGAGCGCCTTTGTCGCCGGCCTGCGCCACGCGGTCTCGCATGGCGTGGCCGAGGCCCGGCAGGCGATGGGGCGCGCCAGCCAGTCCGGCCCGCTCTCGCTGGTGGACGACGACACGATAGAGCGCGAGATCATCGGCTCGCGCCTGTCGCTGGCGATGATGGACAAGGCCTCGTGGGAGTTCACCGACCTGCGCACCCGCATGCATCAGCTGGAGCAGCTCGATGAGCTGCCGGCCCACGATTTGCTGCGTGCCCCGGTGGTGGCCGGCCTGGCTCTCGATGCCTGGTATCGCAGCGGGCTCAGCCCCTCGGAATGGCAGATGCTCAAGAGCACGCTGCATGCCGAGTTCTCGCTGCTGCTGGGCGAGGCCTATCACGAGACCAATCGCTGGCTGATTCAGCAGGGCGTGCTGCCCGAGGTCGATCTGCGGCCTTTCATCCGCCGTGCCGGCAACAGTGCTGCCACGGCCCACCGGCCCTCGACACGCCAGGAGCTCAGCGGCGGCCATGAGGAGACGCGCTATATGGCGCGCCAGGTCGCGCCGGTCGCCGCGCGCAGCCAGGCCAGCCGTGCGGCCGAGGAGGTGATGCAGCTCTTGCAGCGGGTGGTGGGCCGCCAGGTGCCGGGTTTTGCCGCCACGGTATCGCCATCGGCCGGCTATCGGACCGTGTCCCCAGCGGGCGTCGCGCCGTCGCGCCAGCCGGCGCCAGGCGCGGCGGGACGGCCCAGCCAG
>NZ_JAQOWX010000184.1:0-6728 GCF_028462495.1 Paucibacter sp. XJ19-41 | reverse complement strand
CGGCCAGCGCCAGGCAGCGCCGGCCCTCCAGCAGCGCGGCCTCGCCGGCCGCCTCGTCCTCGCGGGCCAGGCTTTCCTCGGCCACGCCGGACCAGCTGTTGACCGCCGCGATCCAGCGCCGCTGCGCCATCGCCATCTGCGCGCCCTCGCGCAGCGCCGCCAGCTGGGCCTCGGGCTCGCCTAAAGCGCGGTGCGCCACCGAGATCGACACCAGCAGGTCCACCCAGCGACCGCGATCACCGCCGCTGGCCGCCAGCCGCAGCGCCTCGCGCATGCAGTCAATCGCGCGCCGCCATTCGCGCTGGGCCGACAGGGCCTGGCCCAGCACACGGGCGCGGTGCGCCTGGTCGGCCGGCTGCGGGCTGGCCTCGCTGAGCGCTGTGAGCGGCTCCAGCAGGGCCAGGGCCTCGCTCAGGCGGCCGAAGCGCAGATGCATGCGGCAGCGCAAGGACAGTGCGGCGATGCGGCTGGACAGGCAGCCGTGGCCGGCCAGCAGCCAGGGCAGCACCGGATCCAGCACCGCCTCGATCTGCTCCGAGCGCCACAGCTCACCCAGCATCTCGGCCAGATGCTGGGCCAGATCGACCGCGAAATCGCTGGGGCCCTCGGCCAGTACCTGATCGAGCAGCGCGCGCGCCGGCTCGATCAGCACAGCAGCGGCGCAGGGCTCGGCCAGATAGGCCTCGCGCTGGCCGTGCAGCCAGCGAGTGCGGGCCTCGGGCGATGAGGGGCTGGCACTGCTCTCGGACATGGACCTGTACCTGAAGCGGGGGCTGAAGCTCAGAGCCGATTCTGCGTCATTGCGCGAACCCCTGCCGTTCGGATCTGGGGCCGCGACCAAGCCGTCATCGCGTCTGGCTAACTTCTGGCGCTCACAAAACCCATAGGAGATCCCATGCGCCCCATCCCCCTGGCCACCGCCGCCGTCCTCGGACTGGTCCTGCAGGCCCCCGCCCAGGCCGCCATTTCCCTGAACAACGGCAGCCTGGCCTACAGCCAGGACTTCAACCGCCTCGCCAACGTCACCGGCAGCGACCCGCTGTGGAGCACTGACGCCAGCCTGGCCGGCTGGCATCTGTATGCCGGCCCGGCGCTGGACCAGAGCGTCAGCCGCCTGCGTGTCTCGACCAGCAGCGGCTCGGACCGCGCCCATGTCAGCTACGGCAGCAACGGCGTCAGCGAGCGCGCGCTGGGCATGCAGGGCGGCTCCTCACACCGCTACAGCCCGGTGGAGCCGGGTGTTGGCGAGGCCTTCGGCGCGATCGCGGTGGCCTTTGTGAACGGCGGCAGCGCGACGCTGGACGGCTTCTCCTTCGGCTACACCGGCGAGCAGTGGCATGTGTCCACCAATGCCAATACCGCGCACAGCCTGACGGTGCAGTACGTGCTGGGCGCGGCCGGCAGCCCGGCTCACACACTGAGCTGGACCGGCCTGGCTGGCGCCGATTTCCACAGCCCCACGCTGTCGGGCGGCACCACGGGCAATGGCAATCTGGCCGCCAACCGCATCACCGGCCTGGGCGCCACCGTGACCGGTCTGCAATGGCAGACGGGCCAGACGCTGTGGCTGCGCTGGGTCGACATCAACGACCCGGCCTCCGACCACGGCCTGGCCATCGACGACTTCAGCTTCACGGCCAGTGTCTCGGCCGTGCCCGAGCCCGGCAGCTGGGGCCTGATGCTGGCCGGCCTGGCGGCCTTAAGCTGGCGCGCACGCCGGCGCGCGGTCTGAGCGGTTTCAGCTGACTACCGGCCGCAGGATCTGCAGCGTACCGGCGTCGGCGTCGATCTCGGCATCGGCGCCGACCGGTATCGTGAACTTGCGCTTGATGTGGCCGATCATCGCGCCGCGATAGACCGGCACCTTCAGCGGCAGGAAGTAGTCGTCGAAGACCTCGTCCAGGGTCAGCGTGCCGAAGCCGTCGCCGGGCTCGCATTTGGTGAACTTGCCGATCACGACGCCGGCCAGTTGCTCGAGCACGCCGGCCAGGCGCAGGGTCGACAGCATGCGGTCGACCCGGTAGATGTATTCGTTGATCTCTTCGAGGAAGAGGATGGCGCCGCGGCAGTCGGGGAAGTAGGGCGTGCCGACCAGCGAGGCCAGCACCGCCAGATTGCCGCCGACCAGAGGGCCGCGCGCGCGGCCGCCGCGCAGGGTCGTGATGCGGTCCTGGGTCTGCACCAGATGGTCGCCGCGCTCGCCCGTCGGGTTCTTCAGCAGCGGGGCCTCGGCGTCCATCACCAGCGCGCGGAAGTGCGCGACGCTGAAGGCATTCCATTCCGACACCGCCACCGGCGCATGAAAAGTCACCAGACCGCTGCGCTGATGGATCGCATTGACCAGGCTGGTCAAGTCCGAGAAGCCGCCGAAGAACTTGGGCTGGCGCGCGATCAGCGCGTAGTCCAGCCGGTCGACGATGCGGTTGCAGCCCGAGCCGCCGGTCATCGCGAGAATGCCGGCCACCTGCGGGTCGGCGAACAGGGTGTTGATGTCCTCGGCGCGCTGCGCGTCGCTGCCACCGAACTGGCCGTAGCGGCCGCGCAGATGGGCACCGTGCCTGACCTTGAAGCCCAGCGCTTGCAAGGCCTCGGTGGCAATGGCGATGGGCTCACGCTCGTAGGTGGCGTTGGCTGGGCTCACCAGGGCCACGGTGTCGCCGGGCTGCAGGCGCTTGGCGTAGATGGCCGGGCGGCGGGTCTGGGCCAGTGCCGGGGCGGCGGCCAGGCCGCTGCCGGCCGCAACCATCAATGCTTGACCGAACTGGCGGCGAGCGAGGGTCATGTCTTGCCTTAGAGGACGCGGGGCAGGTCGCGGCGCACTGCGACCCGGTCGCCGAAGTCGAAATGCCACCACTCGGTGGCAATGCCCTGGAAGCCGGCCGCGCGCATCGCCGCGCGCAGCCAGCCGCGCTCGGTCAGCTGGGCGGCGCTGAGCAGGCCGCGCGCCAGATGCTCGGCCTCGTGGTCGGGATGCGAGGTCAGCGCCATCTCGTCGAAGCCCGAGCCCATATCGACCTCCTGGCCCTGCGGGTCCAGCAGGGTTGCATCGACCGCCATGCCGAAGCTGTGGATGGAGCCGCGCTCGGGGTTGGCCAGATACAGGGTCAGTGGCGTGCCTTGCAGCTCGGCCCACAGCACTTCCTGGACCCGCTGCGGCCGCAGCGCGTCCAGCACCCGCAGCCGGTAGCCGGGCCGGTGGGCGGCCAGCCAGGCGGCGGCGCGCTCCAGTGCATCGGCGGCCTCGCGGCGCAGATAGCCGCAATCGAGCCCGCCATAGACATTGCGGCCGACGAAGTTGTCGCGCGTGGCATAGCGCAGGTCCACGTCGATGCCGGGAATGCTCAGCAGCGCGCGGAAGTCGGGGTGCTGTGGCACCTCTTCGCAGGGGATCATCGTCACAGGCTTTCCAGATTCTGTTTGGCGGCCTCGCCCAGGTACTTGACGAGGCGGCGAGCGCTCTGCGCCAGCGGCGCGTTGGCGGCGGTCAGCAGATAGAGCTGCACGGGAATAGCCGGAGCCAGCGGGCGCAGGCGCACGCGGCTGCGGTCGGCGCTGGCGGCGGTGAAGGGGTCGACGATGCTCATGCCGACCCCGGCCTCGACCAGGGAGCGCGCCAGCTGGTAGGTCTGCACCGTCAGCCGGCTGACCGGCTGCAGGCCCAGGGCCTCGCAGGCATTCATCACCACATTGCCCAGCGGGTCCTCGGCCGGCAGCGCCACCAGCTCGGTGCCGATCTGTTCCAGCGGCAGCGGGCCGTCCTCGGCCGCCTCGGGCGAGCCGACGGGACACAGCGCGATCATCGGCCCGCTGGCCAGCACCTCGGTCTTGATGCCGGGGTGGCGCGGGTCCTGCAGCGACAGCGCCAGATCGGCCTCGCCCAGCAGCAGGGCCGAGACGATTTCGCGCGTGTGGTTGGTGGCCAGCGTGCAATGGCCGGCCGGGTAGGCGCGGCACCAATGCGTCATCGCCGCCGGGATCACCGAGGCGCCCAGGGTCGGCGTCGCGACCAGTCGCACCTGCTCGGACTCGCCGCTGCGCAGATTGGCGGCCAGGCGGCGGATCGCCACCAGATCGCGGTTGAGCTTGTCGATCTCGACGAACAGGCGCTCGGCCTCGGGGGTCGGATAGAGCTTGCCGCGCACCCGATCGAACAAGGCCATGCCCAGCTGCAGCTCGCAGTGCTGCAGCACCTTGGTGACGGCCGGTTGCGAGATATGCAGCAGCTGGGCGGCGCCGCTGATCGTGCCGGCCTGCATCACCGCGTGGAAGACTTCGATATGGCGCAGCCGCATGGTCAGGCCCGTCCGTGCTGACAGCAGCGATTCAAGAGGCGGGCGAGGGACGGGGAGGGCTTCATGGCGCGGGAGCAATGGTCGGAGAGCGTGCCGACGCTCGCAACTGAATAGGGCTGGACAGAATATAACTTTTGGTTATCCGCTGCCGGGCGCAGCCCGCACGGCAATGCAGAGGGCTGGTCGATGATGTTCTGCCGCGACCGGCATGCCTGCGGATCGCTGCACCGCCTTGCGAGAGCCGCCGATCCTCTGCTTGTCGATCCATCGATTCAGTCCTGCGGCGCCGTCGGAAGCTGGCTTGGCCAGGGGTGCAGACTCTTGCAAAGCACTCTGCCGCAGACCCTTGCCATCCCTCTCTGGAGGGGTGGCGCGGTACCGTGGGCTCGATACAGTGGCCTGCGAAGATGCAGACGGGTTCTGTCCGCTGTGCCTTTTTCGCGTGTACGGAGGCTACTCTGCAAATGAGGACGACGGCGAATTTGTTGGTCCTGGCGTTGCTTGCTGCAATGGCGGGGTGGTGGCTTTACCCACCGATGGCGCGGGACGATGTTCCGGCTCAAGCATCGCTGGGCATCGATGCCATGCGGGTCTCGCAGCGCGAGCTGGTCAAGACCAAGCAGAGTATCCAGCCAGGGTCGCCGACTGGCAGCGTCATGCCGGTCTTGCCTGCTGCGTCGGCGGGTGCTGGAGTGCCCGCAGTTCGGGCGAACGACGAGGAAGATCGCGCTTTCTCTGAGTGGTATCGGCTTCACATCGGCGCCGAGGGCTATGCACCGCACATTGTTCGGGCCCTCGAATCCGGCAGTGCCGGCATGGCGCGCCAAGCCTATCGGCAGCTCGAGGCATGCGAGCGAATAGACTGGGTTGTCGAGACCCAGTACCAGATGCTGGCTAGCAATCCCCGCTTCGCCTCGGGAAAAATGCGCCAGACCATGCTCGACATCGTGCAGGCGGACCAGCAGACGCAGCGGCGTTGCCAGACAGTGACGCCAGAAGTGAAAGCCCTGGCTGTGCCCTTGCTTCTGAAGGCTGTCCATGGCCGCGAACCGGAGATGGCCGGTCACCTGATTGCTCAGGCCTCTCAAGACCTGCTGCTGGACCCCGCCAACAAGGAGGTCATCCTCAACGCGCTGATCGAGGACGCCCGTCGGGGCGATATGTCAGCGATCTCGGCGCTTGGTGCGGCAAAGACGCCCTATCAGTTGTCTGACGAGGCGCAGCAGATCTATAGGCTGGCCGATGCCAAGATCACTGCGCTAGTGATGAAAAACTCGTCGCGTGTTGTGGCCGATCATCCCGACGGATGGGCCATGAGGCTGGCGGCGCAGTTTCACCAGGAAGAATTGCAGCGCTTGAGTCGCTCCATCTCGAGCGAAGAGGTGCGCCGTGCCGCAGCCGATCTTGCGATGAAGGCTGTACGGCGCAACCAGCATCTACAGCTGCCCTCCGACGTTGGCAACTGAAGGCGCTCACCAACGCGAGGTGTAGGGCTTGGTCGGCCCTTCCAGCGGGGTCGTGGCCATGCGCATGCCGCCGGGTGTGGTCGCGGTGTCCAGCAGCGCGGCGGTTTCGGCGTCGAGCACGCCGTCGTAGAGGGCCGGGCGGTACTTCATCTGGAAGGTGACCAGGGTCTGCTTGGTCAGCTCGTCGAGCTCGCCGTGGCGCGGCACGTTGTAGCCGATGCGGGCCAGCTTGTCCTGGGCCCAGGCGGTGTCGGGCAGCAGCGCGGCATAGCCGCTGATCTTGGCCGCCACCTGGGCGGCGTCGGGCCAGGCGATCAGGCCGGCCTGGTGGAGCTGCTTCCACGGGAACATCGGGCCCGGGTCCTGCTTGCGGCCCGGGGCGATATCGGCCTGGCCGATCCCGCGCTCCGGCTTGATGCCGTGGCGCGCGACGATGTCCTGGCTGAGCTTGATGACCGCGTCGATCTGCGGCTGCGAGAACGGCGCGTAGACGCGGCCTTCAGGCGTGTCCTTGTAGCCGGGGTTGACGATCTCGATGCCGATCGAGCTGGAATTCAGATTGCTGTGGCCGGCCCAGAAGCTCGGGCCGGCATGCCAGGCGCGGCGGTTCTCGTCGACCAGGCGGTAGATGGTCGGCGGCTCGTCGCGCACCAGATAGTGGCTGCTGACCTGGCCGCCGGTGGTCAGCACCCGCAGCGACTTCTCGTAGTCCAGCACCGTGTAGTGCAGCACCAGGAAGAGGGCGCGGCTGTCCTGGTTCTGCGAGGTGTGGCTGGTGTCGATGTGCAGGCTCTTGGGGCCGGTGGCGCAGGCGCCGAGCAGCAGGGCGCTGGCGAGAACGAGCAAGGTGTTTTTCATAGACGGGCCGCCAGCCGGGCAGCGGTGAGGTGAGGTTGCAGATCTTGCACGCGCAGCGCAATGGCTTCGGGCAGCGCCGCGCGCAGCCCTTCGATGATCAGGGGATGGAGCT